>PHEX01000004.1 GCA_002843005.1 Candidatus Anoxymicrobium japonicum
GTGGTTTCCTGGACCGACACCGAGATAGTAGTAGAGGTGCCCGCGGGAATTTCCGGTAAGACAGATGTCGTTGTCACAACGACGGGAGGGGCCAGCGACCCCGAGACGTTCACGGTTCTCCCGATTTCCCCCGCTCCCACTGTGACATCCATCACATGCAACGCCAGCTTCAATAACGAGACGGTTTCCATCACCAACCTCGCTGGGACCAACTTCAAAAGCGGTGCCATTGTCCGGCTCAAGAGGGCCGGACAGCCCGACATCATCGCAACGAACGTGAACGTGGTTTCATCGACCATGATTACCTGCAGATTCAACCTGAACGGCACGCAGGTCGGCACCTACACGGTCATGGTCACCAACCCCGACGGCAAAAGCGGGAGCAAAGCCAACGCGTTCACCGTAATGAGCGAGGTCGCAACCCTCGCCTGGTACCTCGCAGAAGGCACTACCGACTGGGGGTTCTCCACCTACATTACCATCCAGAACCCGAATGCGAGCGCGGTCACGGCTCTTGTCACCTACATGCCGACAGGAAAAGCGAACAAGACAGAGACTGTATCTCTTCTACCTAACTCACAGACCACTCTCACAAACGATCATCTGATATCGGTTATGGGGGGAGCAACGGACTTCTCCACAAAGGTGGAGTACACGGAAGAAAAACCAATAGCCGTGGATCGCACCATGACCTGGACTGGAAAGGGCGCCGCCTCCCCGGAGGGCCACTCTTCAGTTGGAGTGACAGCGCCGGCAAAGACGTGGTACCTGCCTGAAGGCTCCTCTAAGTGGGGGTTCGAGTGCTGGCTTCTCATACAGAATCCCAACACCACGGACGCAACGGCGACCGTCACCTACATGATAGAGGGAGAAGGGCCAAAGACGATCACACACAACGTTCCTGCCTCCTCCCGCGCCACCTTCAACATGGAAACGGATATTGGGCAGAAAGACGCCTCTATCAAGGTGGTAAGTAACCAGCCGGTAATCCCCGAGAGGGCGATGTACCGCAACAACCGACGCGAGGGCCACGAATCCATAGGGACAACAACACCCGCAACTGACTACTACCTAGCGGAAGGCGCGACAGGCTATAACGTGAACTACATAACGTACGTGCTCGTGCAGAACCCGCATGACGATCCAACTGACGTTTCTCTCGCCTACCAGACGTCCGCCGGCGAGGTTGAGGGTCCATCGTTCACAATGCCCGCCAACTCCAGAAAAACCGTAAAGGTAAACGACCAGCTCTCCCACAACACGGACGTCTCGACTCACGTGCACGGATCACAGTCTATAATCGCCGAGCGCGCCATATACTGGAACAACGGAACAGGAGAGGCGTGCCACGACTCTATAGGGATGTCATCCCCTCACACCACCTTCTGCCTCCCGGATGGGCAGACCTCAGAAGGAAGAGAGACGTGGACGCTCGTGCAGAATCCGAACGACACTTCCGTCTCGGTGGAGATCTCCTATCTCACCCCGACTGGCGCGGGCAACGTCACAAAGACAGAGACAATTCCCGCGAGATCACGCAAGACGTTCAACATGGCCGAGCACTCGGGTGTACAGGGCAGGGCCGCCATCAAAGTCACCTCAAAGACCCCGGATAAGAAGATCATGGTCGAGCGCGCCATGTACTGGAACGCAAAAGGCGCGGGTACAGACACAATTGGCGGCTTCGCGGATTAAACTTCGGGGATCCGGTCTGAATAGTTGCATTTTGCTTTACAGTTGCTGTGTCGACAGTCAGAAAATGCAACTATTCAGACCTGATCCCAGTTGCATCCTGATATACTTCCCGCGTGAAAAGTTCACGAAACACGGATGATATACGAGGTTGGCATGCCGATATATGAGTACCGGTGCAAGGAGTGCGGGACTAAATTTGAGAAGCTTGTTCGCTCGCGGGAGAAGGTAACTTGTCCGAAGTGCGGAAAAGGCAAGCTGGACAAGCTATTCAGCGTTTTTGGAGTCAAGTCCGGCGAGAAGTTCACTCCCAGCAGTGGAAGCAGTTGCGGAAGTTGCTCCAGTTCTTCATGTGCGACGTGCAACGACTAATGATTGCCCACGTCTACCGCGTAGCGGTAGACGGAAAGGTAGACGGAGCGGTAGACGGTGCCTGACCCCTGGCTTTGGCTTTGCCTGCCTTTGCCTTGACGGGCTTCTTGCTCTCAAGTACTCTTTGTGAAGTGTTTCAGTTGACCGAAGGATTGATGAAAGATGGCTGTTCCCAAACGAAAAACGTCAAAGTCGAATAGAGATTCCCGCAGGTCGCATCACGCGCTCAAGGTCGCCGTGCCCGGCAGGTGCCCGCAGTGTCATCAAGCCAAGTTGCCTCACCGGGTTTGCAGAGAGTGTGGCTATTACGACGGTCGTCAGATCTTCGAGGTTGAATGACCGCACGCATGAGCAAGCCATTTTTCGCATCCCCGCTTGATAATTCCGCGTGCCCGGCCGCGTTTAAGATGAATTCTGGAGGGCAACGCGTTTGCCTGCGATAATAGTGGTCTCCTCGCAAAATTATAGCGGCAAGAGCAGCGTGGTAGTGGGACTCGCGCTCGAGTTTCGCGACAGGGGCTTCAAGGTCGGCTATATGAAGCCGGTCGGCGCCTTCCCGATCAAGGTTGAAAACGAGAAGGTGGATGAGGACGCTTATTTCGCGCGGGGAGTGCTCGGCCTCTCCGACTCGTTATCAGATATCTCCCCTTACTTCCTAAACCGTGACACGCTAGTCAGGTACATGCGCAAGAAGCCCGAGAATCCACTTGTGAGGGTCGAGGCATCTTACAATAAGTTGTCTAAAGGCAAAGATCTCATGTTCCTGGAGGGAGCGCGGAACTTTCTGCACGGCAGGATGCTCAATCTTTCGGCGCTCGAGGTGGCTGGCGCTCTTCAGGCGAAAGTGCTGTTGCTCGACACGTTTGACGAGGAGTTGACCGTTGACAGAGTTCTCTCCGCGAGCGATTTTTTTGGTAAGTTGTTTCTTGGGGTTGTGCTCAACTGGGTGCCGCCTCGGCGCATGGAGTTTACCCGGAATCGGTTTGGCCGGTACATGAAAAGCAATGGCGTCAATATGTTTGGCTCTATCCCGGTGGATAACGCGCTTCGGTCGATAACGGTCAATGACCTCGCCGATGGGCTTGATGGCAAAATAGTATCCGCGAGGGACAAGGGCGACGAGCTTATCGAGTCGATGATGGTAGGGGCGATGGGTCAGGAGCAGGCGTTGCGGCTGTTTCGAAAGCAAGCGAACAAGGTGGTCGTGACGGGTGGGGATCGCTCCGACATCCAGCTTGCCGCGCTGGAAACACCAACTAAATCGCTGGTCTTGACCGGGGGACATATGCCTGACTCGCGTGTTCTGAATCACGCCGAGGAGATTGGCGTGCCTGTAATTCTGGTTGATTATGACACCGCGACCACCGTTGAGATGGTCGATGCGGTGATCGGACGTCAGAAAGTTCACAACCTGGAAAAGATAGAGCGGATGCGTGGTTTCATCAGGGAGGGGCTTGATCTCGACCTGATGCTCGAGCAAATCGGGATCGAGGCGCGCGGATAACCTCAGATCAGCGCTCATCGGCGCATAAAAGTTATTGAAAGGCTTTTCTCTTTGACCGAGATCGAACACGTGTTAAAAGCAGTTGAGGATCTTATCGGATACACTTTCACCGACCGCTCTCTCCTTGCGCAATCGCTCAGCCACAGGTCGTACGTCAACGAAAATGGAAGGCCTTCTATCGAGTCCAACGAGAGGCTCGAGTTCCTGGGCGACTCGGTTATCGAGCTTGCCATCACGCGCGTTCTCTTTGAGGATTTTCTGGATTATCCCGAGGGTGAACTGACAAAGATCCGTTCCGCGGTGGTGCGCGCCGCGGCGCTTGCCGAGGCCGCGGAACGGCTTGGGCTCGGCGACTATATTTTGATTGGAAAGGGAGAAGAGTCGAGTGGTGGCAGAAAGAGGCAATCTATACTCGCGGACACCTTTGAGGCGGTGGTTGGGGCTCTCTACTTGGACGGTGGCTTCGACGTGTCGTGCGGCATGGTGATTTCATGCCTGACCCCTATTCTTCGCGATATCGTGGAGTGGGGCTCAAGTGATTTCAAGAGCGATTTGCAGGTGTTTTCCGTCAAGCGCATGGGGCTGATGCCCAGGTACGGGATGAAGGAAAAGGGGCCGGACCACTTCAAGACTTTTTATGCGACGGTTCAAGTGGGAGACAGGAAGTTCGGCCCGGTGGCCGGCGCCAGCAAGAAAGAAGCGGAACAGGGCGCGGCGCGGGTCGCGATTATAAAACTCGGCTGGTCCTCCGGCGGGAAGCACTAGAAAAGGTAGACTGCGCTGAAACACGAGAAGGACGGTTTATCCATGGTGAAAAAACGCAAAAAAGAGTCTGACCCCTTTTTGCGTTGCGTCATCGGCGCGGACGCGGGTGGCACCAAGATAGCGGTTGGCGCCGTCGATGCGACCGGTTGTGTAATCCTCAGGCAGGAAACGCCATCACCTGTGCGCGATGGCGAGCGAATGGTCGCGAAACTCATGGATCTCATCAAATCGTGCGTTCACGCGGCGCGCGGTGAGGGTTTTGAAGCCGCCGCGGTCGGCATCGCGGCGGCGGGCTATATTTTGCACGAGAAAGGCGTCCTGCTGGAATCGCCGAACATCGCCTGGTCCATGGCGCCGCTCAAGAAGATATCACGCGAAGCGACGGGCCTGCCGTCGTTCCTGGAAAACGACGCTAATGCCGCCGCGGCTGGTGAGCATTTCACGGGGGCGTGCAGAAGCGTGGACGATTTTGTCTATCTTACCCTGGGCACCGGTGTTGGTGGAGGCGTATATATAGATGGAAATATCTACAGGGGGCATAGAGGAACCGCGGCCGAGCTGGGCCATATGGTGATCGACCCGAACGGGCCGGTTTGTGGTTGCGGCCGCCGTGGGTGCCTGGAGATTCTCGCGTCGGGAACCGCGCTCGAGCGGGAAGCGGCGGAACTGTCATCAGGTTCGGACAATTCGCTTCTGCTGGATATGTGCGGTGGCGACACGTCTCTTATTACCGGCGAGATGGTCTCCGCAGCCGCGGAAAAGGGAGACCCAAAGGCGCTGGAGGCGTTCAAGCGCGTTGCGTATTATCTTGGCCTTGGCATCGTCAATCTCATTCACGTGTTCAATCCGGAGATGGTGGTTCTGGGTGGTGGGGTCGCGCGGTCGGGCCACCTGCTGTTAGACGAGCTCGACCTGGTCATTGCCGAGCACGGCATAACCGTTCTTGTCGAGAACACGACCATAGTTCTCTCGACTCTCGGTGGCGACGCCGGCATTGTGGGGGCCGGAGCTATCGCGTGGGAAGGAATCAAGAAGGGGTTAGATTGTTTCTCAGATCGCTGACTATCAAAGGCTTCAAGTCCTTCGCCAGAAAAACCGTGCTCGAGTTCGAGCCTGGCATGACTGTAATCGTTGGCCCGAACGGGGTAGGTAAGAGCAATATCGCCGACGCTGTCATGTGGGTGCTGGGCGAGCAGAGTCCCACGTCGCTTCGCGGCAATCGCATGGAGGACGTCATTTTCGCCGGCTCAATGAGCCTCAAGCCTGTCAACATGGCGGAGGTCTCGCTGACGCTCGATAACTCCAATAATGATTTTCCGCTGGATTATTCGGAGGTGGTCATATCTCGCAATGTCGTTCGCGGCGGTGACAGCGAGTATCGCTTGAACAACAGCCCGTGCAGGCTTCTCGACATTCAGGAACTCCTGTCGGACGCGGGAGTTGGACGAAGTGTCAACGCGGTCATCAGTCAGGGACAGCTTGACGAAGTTCTGTCGTGCCTTCCCGCGGAGCGGCGGAATTATATCGAAGAAGCTGGGGGGCTGCTCAAATATCGCAAGAGGCGTGAGAAGGCGATGCGAAGACTCGCCCGCATGGATGAGGAGTTTCTCAGAATAAACGACGTGGCCCGCGAGGTACGGCGCGCGTTGCGCCCGCTGCAACGTCAGGCGGGCAGGCTCGAGCAGTACACGACAGTGGTTGGAGAGATGAACGAGACGAAGTTGAGGTTAGACGTTGCGCGTCTTCGCGCGATGCGCGTGGAGCACCAGGGGCGCCAGGATAAGCGGGAGGAGTGCTCACGGCGGCTGGGGGAGATTGAAAAGACGCTCCGTGAAAAAGCGGCTGAAGCCTCGATGCTCGAGAAGGCGCAGTCGGAGTGGCAAACGCGAGAGGGAAGTTTGCGCGGCGGGCTGTACAGGCTCGTGTCGCTCCACGAGCAGTTGAAGGTCATGCTGTCGCTTGCCGACGAGAAGTTCAGGCGGTTGAAGGAGGAGGACGCGGTGCCGCCGGCGGCGCTCGAGCAACTCACCGCCGAGAATCTGGCGCTTGATCGATCGCGCGCCGCGATCCTCGAGAAGCTCGAGGAGTTGAGGAAACGCGAGACGGAGCTTGAGTCAAGCGTTTTGAAAATCAACAGCCACCTGAACGATCTTGCCAGGCGGAGGGCTACCATCGAGGCGCGGCTCGAGGTGCTTCGAGAGAGCGAGCGCGAACAGGCCGATCTTGCGGAGAAAGCGTTTGCCGAGAAGAAGGCCGAACTCGCGCGGCTCACCGGCGAGCGCGCCACGGCGGAAAGCGAGTTTGCCATTCTTCGAGAGCGGGAATCACTTGCTCACTCGAGGTTGGATGAGCTCTCTTCGAGTCTCGAGTCCCTTGACGCCGGGAGCGCCGGGGTGATGGATCAGTTGCGAGAGGCCGAGCGGCAACAGGCCGGCCTTGTCGCCACACTGAGTATTCTTACGCGGTTTGAAACCGAGACGTGTGGACCGGCGAGCGTGTCGGCGGCGTTGATCGATAGTGACCCGACCGGCGGGCGCCTTGAAGGAATGCTTGCCCCCGATTTGAAGATAGATCCCTCACACGAGAGCGCGATCGTCGGATACCTTGGCCCATGGCTTTTTGGAATAGTCGCCTGCGACACGAACGCTATCGTCGTCGCGATAGAGCATCTCAAGAAAAAAGGTCTCGGGCAGGGCCTGTTTTTCAGGCGCGGTGGCGAAGAACCGTCACATGAGCGCTCGAGCCCGCATGTTGAGGGCGCCGCGCGCGCGAGGGACGCGGTCGAAGCGCCTGATAGGTTTGGCGATGCTCTGGATGCCCTGCTGGACGGAGTGTATCTGGCGGATGACCTGAAATCCGCCGTCAAGCTTGCCGGGCGTTATCCGCAACAGACATTTCTTTCTCCCGCCGGGGATGTCATTGCGCCAGGGGGAATGATAAAGGGCGGCAGCCCGACGGTGAACCCAGCCGTAATTGATATGACAGCGGGCAGACGGCGACAGCTCGAGGATTCTCTCGAGGATTTGAGCGAGAATATCAACGCTCTCGAGTTGCGGCGGAAATATTTCACCGATGAAACAAGCCGCGCGAAAGCCGAGCTTTTGGATGCCGGGAGCGCTTTCTCAACCGCAAGAGACGCGCTCAAAGAAAAAGGCTTGAGGAACACTTCGCTTACCGCGCGTATCGAGGCGTTGAAGGCGGACGTGGAAGGATGTCACAAAACGCCGGCGGCGGCAAAGGGCAGGTCGCAGGTTGATCAAGCGCAACTTGAGTCTCAAGCCGGGACGTTGATTGATGAGGAACGCCTGGCCACGGCCGAGCTTCAAAAATGTGAGAGCGCTCACAGCGCGCTCACCAGGGAGGCGCGCGCCGCCGTTTCGGAGATTGCCACGCTCGACAGGCGGTTGGAGACAGGCCGCGTCAAGGAGCGCTCCTTGCGCTCGAGGAAACAGGGCTGCGTCCTCCATGCGATTGACGAAGATGATCTTGCCAACATTGTCGCGTTGCGCGATCGGCTTGTCATGCTGCTCGAGGCGGCCAGAGAACGCGCGAAGCGCGGGCTCGACGAAGGCGTTTTGAAGGAAAAGGAAGCTATGAATAGCGCGCGCGCTTTGCGCGGGGCGATTGACGGCCTTCAGGCGGAACGCGAGTCTCTGCGTGATCGGATGCACGCCGAGGAACTATCGAACGCCGAGATGAAGGTCAGAGTTGAGCAACTGGTGGATCGCATTGTGGACGACCACAAAGTTCCACTTGAATTTGCGCTCAAGCATTATCCTGATGAGGCGCCGATGGGTGAGCTCGAGGCCAGAATAGAGGAACTGACGCGGCAACTCGAGGCGATAGGGCCGATAAATCCCAAGGCGATAATAGAGCGCGAGACGCTCGAGCAGCGCAGTGATTTATTCAAGACACAGATAGATGATATCGAGCAGGCCCGCGCGCAGTTGAAACGCGTTGTTCATCAGGTGGATCGGGAGATAGAGCAGAAGTTCAGTGATACGCTTGACGCCATCAACCATCACTTCAAGGAAATCTTCATCACGCTTTTTCCGAACGGCGACGCGGAACTTCGCCTGACGGACCCCGACGACCTTTTGGGCACTGGAGTAGAAATCATGGCGCAGCCGGAGGGCAAGCGGTTGCGAAGATTATCACTGCTGTCGGGTGGGGAGACGTCCATGGCGGCGCTCGCGTTTTTTTTCGCGCTCTTCAAGGTGAGGCCGAGCCCGTTTTATTTTCTGGACGAGGTCGAGGCGGCGCTCGATGATGTGAACCTGCACAAGTTTCTGAATCTGGCGCGTGAATTCAAGGGCGAGTCTCAGCTCGTGCTCATTACGCACCAGAAACGTTCCATGGAGATCGCCGACATTCTTTACGGCGTGTCCATGCAGGACGACGGGATGTCAAGGGTCATCTCCCAGAAAGTGGAACAAAAGGCGGCTTCCTGATGGCAAAAGGTAAAAAGAGGTTGAAGGCGCCGGGAGAGCGCAGGCCTGGCCCGAGACGCGCGCCTTCCGCGCCTGAGGACGGCGCCGCGACGATGGCGGCCCGTGAATCTTCTTCCTTCGACGCGCGCCGGGCGGTTTCGACAGAAGATCTTTCAGAGCCGAAAGAAGATATCTCTTTTGAACTTGACGGTGTCGGCGAGGAAGAAGAGCTCGAGACGCCGGTCGAAGGGCAGGATGAAGAGAAGCAGAAGTACCGCCGCGGCATGTTTCGCTCGCGAAGATTTCTCTCAAAGCCTTTTGTGAGGGCCGCGACGCGCAAGGCGATCGATAGTGAATTCTGGCGCGAAACCGAGGAGGCGTTGATAGCCGCCGACACGGGAGTCGCGTGCGCCGCGGAGATCGTCAAGGGCGCGAAGGACAGGATATTCTCCGCGGGAATAAGAGACCTCGAAGGCTTGAAGGATGCTTTCAGGGAGGAGGTCGCCGAGACAATTCGCTCGTTTGGCGCTTCCCCAGAGTTTGGCCTGGCGCGTCCACACGTAATTTTTATAGTTGGCATAAACGGCGTCGGCAAGACTACCACTTCGGCAAAAATCGGATATCTGCTCAAGGAACGAGGACACAAGGTCATCTACGCCGCGGCTGACACGTTCAGAGCGGCTGGCGACGAACAGATGGAGATGTGGGCGCACAGGGTCGGGGCGCCGGTTGTCCGTCACAAAACCGGCGGCGATCCCGGCGCGGTGGTTTTTGACGCTATCGAGTCGGCGCGCGCGCGCGGCATCGATTTCGTAATTGTGGACACGGCGGGCAGGCTGCATACCAGAAAGAACTTGATGGATGAGCTGGCAAAGATGTGGAGGGTCGCCGACCGGCAGATAGAGGGCGCTCCTGAGAGCATTCTGGTCATAGACGCCACTACCGGCCAGAACGCCGTAACTCAGGCCCGCATCTTCAGTGAGGCGTTTGAAATTGGCTCGATCGCGCTGACCAAGATGGATGGTAGCGCGAAAGGCGGCGTGGTGCTGGCGATCGGACGAGAGCTTGGGATACCCGTGTCTTACATCGGATGCGGTGAGGGGCTTTCGGACTTGCGGCCATTTGACTCGGATGAGTACGCCCGCGCGCTGTTTTAGCCTTGCAAGAGAGAAAGGAACGGTACTATGCATTTTGACTTGAGGTTCTGGGAAGAGTTGCTTACCCCCGGCGAAATCGTAGAGAAGGCGCTCCCATTCTTGACTGAATTCTCGGCTTCTGTGGCGGTCGCAATGCATCCCGCTTCGCTTACGCGCAAGAACGCGAACGCCTTCAAGAAGCTCAAGGAAGCCGGGATCGAGTTCGCTTTCTGGCCGCTGATGGAAAAAGAGCGCGGTTACTGGCCGTGCGAGCGCAACATTTCCACGTACGCAGAGCTGGTGCGGAACCAGCTCGAGTGGGCCGAGCGGAACGGCATCCTGCCCGACATGGTAGCAGTGGATCTGGAGATGTCTCTCCTGCAGGTCCAAAAGATAATGTCGGCTACGAGCCCTGTGAAGAAACTGAGAGTTGCGCTTTCTCAAGTGTGGGATAACCTGGATCGCGAGCGCTACTATAAGGCCAGGGGGCGCCTGAGTGAGCTCAACGACGAGATTCAGGATCGCGGGATCAGAACGCTCGCGGCTGTGCTCCCATGGGTGGGCCTCGAGCTCGAGTGGGACGTGGAATTGATCCAGGACATGGTCGAGACACCGGTGGCGGGTATCAGTTGGGACGTGATCAGCCCGACAGTGTATGTGAGCATGATCGCGGCGATGTCCGGTGGAACGATAACCCGACGCGACGCCAACTGGCTCGTCTATGAAAACTGCGGAATGCTGCGCTCTAAATACGGTGGCCGCGCTGGAATATCGCTTGGCGTGACCGGGGTGGGCGTCCTGGAGGATGAGCCGACATTTGATTCACCGGTTGATCTCGCGGTCGGTCTTGAAGCCGCGCTGGCCGCCGGTGTCCGGGACATCAGCATCTTCAGTCTCGAGGGGATCATCTCGAGGCCTGATCCGCGCGAATGGTTTGAGGCGATCAAGGCCGCTACCCCTCGAGTGCCTGAGAGGTCGAGAAAGATAGCCGGCGGCCTCACGGCGGCCCGCTGTGTATATCCACACGTGGCGCGCCTTGTCGATTGGTACAGGAGAGTATAATCAGTCACAAAGGTATAATTCCGCAAGCGTCCAAAGTTTAGTATGTACGGTCAATGACTGGAAAAGGAGGAACGATGGCTGAGGGTTACTGTGTGAAGTGCAAAGAGAAAAGAGAGATAAAAAATCCCGATGAAGTCGTAATGAAGAACAAGATGAAGGCAATGAAGGGCACCTGCGCGAAGTGCGGAACCAAAGTGTTCCGTATCCTCGGCAAAGCATAGCTCTCATCAACAAGTGAAAAACGCATAACGGGGTCAGGCACCGTCTACCTCTCCGTCTACCTTTACTGCGTAGAGGGGTCTGGCAACGTCTACCGCGCAGCGGTAGACGGTGCCTGACCCCTGGTTGCGTGGTTGCGGTAGACGGAAAGGTAGACGGTGCCTGACCCCTGATCTGATCTGCGTTTTTTTAGAGGAGAAACGATGTTTGAGAGTTTGGGCGACCGGTTGCAGGATGTGTTTGCGAAACTGCGCTCTCGCGGGAAGCTGTCCGAGAAAGATGTGGACGTGGCGATGCGCGAGATACGCCTCGTGTTGCTGGAAGCCGACGTCAACTTCAAAGTAGTAAAGCTGTTTGTCGATCGTGTGCGAGAGCGCGCTATCGGAGAAGAGGTCGTAAAGAGTATCACCCCCGCGCAGCAGGTGGTGAAAATAGTTTACGACGAGATGACGGAAATCCTCGGCGGCAAAAAGCGGGAGCTCGAGTTCGCGCCCCACCCGCCATCGATCATCATGCTCGTCGGGCTCCAGGGAAGCGGCAAGACTACAGCCGCGGCAAAGCTGGCGGTGTTGTTGCGCAATCAGGGCAGGAACCCGATGCTGGTGGCGGCTGACGTTTACCGTCCGGCGGCGGTCGAGCAGCTTCAGGCTCTTGGGTCGCAAATAGGCGTTCCGGTCGCGTACTTCAAGCACAAGAGCGCCCTCGAGATCACCGAGGAGGCTGTCCGTGAAGCGGCGCGGGCGGGCAACGACGTACTGATACTCGACACCGCCGGCCGCCTGCACATCGACGAAGAGATGATGCAGGAGCTCGCGGATATCAAAGATTCAGTGTCGCCGAGCGAGACCATGCTGGTGGTCGACGCGATGACCGGTCAGGACGCGGTAAACGTCGCGAACGCTTTTCTCGAGAAAATAGGCTTCGAGGGCATCCTTGTCACCAAGATGGACGGCGACGCCCGCGGTGGAGCGGCGCTCTCGATGAAGTCCGTGACCGGCAGGCCAATCAAGTTCGCGTCCACCGGCGAGAAGATGAACGATATCGAGGTTTTCCACCCGGACAGAGTCGCTTCACGCATCCTGGGCATGGGAGACGTTGTCACTCTGGTTGAGAAGGCCGAGGGGTTGATGACCGAGGAGAAGGCGCGCAAGATGGAGGAGAAGCTGCGCAAGCAGAAGTTTGACTTCAACGACTTTCTGGATCAGATGCAGCAGCTTAAAAAGATGGGAGGCCTCTCCAAGGTTCTCGAGATGGTTCCTGGAATGAGCGGGCTCTCCCGCGCGCAAGGGATCAATGTGGACGACAACCATCTGAAAAAGATCGAGGCCATCATTCACTCGATGACCAATGAGGAGCGCGCCCATCCCAACATGCTCAACGGAAGCCGCAAGCGTCGCGTCGCGGCCGGCAGCGGCACGTCTACGCAAGATGTGAACCAGCTCACCAGGCAGTTCGCGCAGATGCAGAAGATGCTGAAAACGTTTTCGGGCAAGGGAGCGAATATGGGCGCTCTCAAGCGGCTGTTTCCTTTCTAGCCAACAGTTGCTAAAATAATAAAATCAAAGGAGGAGTATTGGTTAGAATAAGATTGAGGAGAGTGGGAAAGAAGAAGCAACCGTCCTATCGAATCGTGGTCGCGGACTCGCGCGCGCCGCGGGACGGCCGGTTCATCGAGAACCTCGGCTTTTATGATCCCATGACTGAACCATCGACAATAGAGCTCAATGGCGAGCGGTCGCTTTACTGGCTCGGGCAGGGCGCGCAGCCATCGCGACAGGTGCAGAATCTAATGAAGATCAAGGACGTGTGGGAGCAGTTTCAGAGTTCCAAAAAAGAGTAGCGGTATCCCGTGCGCGTTAATAGATGGAGGCTCGACAGTGAAAGATCTCCTTGAATACCTTGCCAGGGCGTTGGTTGATAATCCTGATGACGTCCATGTCGAAGTGATAGAAGGAGAGAAGTCCGTCATACTGCAGCTCAAGGTGCATCCTGACGATATGGGAAAAGTCATCGGCAAGCAGGGCAGGATCGCGCAGGCGGTGCGAATGCTGGTCAAAGCGGCTGCGGCCAGGCAGGGAAAGAACGTAATGGTAGAGATATTGGATTGAAATTGGATTGAACAAAAACGATGTCGCGCCGGGCGGCGATGATCTCCTGGCGGTTGGAAAGATAGTGAAGCCTCACGGGATTCGTGGGGCTCTTGTCGTAGAGGTTCTGTCGGATTGGCCCGAGCGCTTTGCGCCCGGAAGCAAATTGCTCGTCGAGGTCGGGAATCAGGAGTTCCGTGAAGTAACCGTCGAGTCAGCGGCGCCTTACGGCAAAGGCATGCGCGTATTTTTTTTCGGGGTGACAGACCGTGAAGCCGCTCTGAATCTTCGCGATCTGTATTTATTGGCGCCGGCGAGCAATGCGGCCCCACTGGCGGAGGGAGAGTACTGGGCACACGACCTCAAAGGCATGAAGCTGGTCGAGGAGGATGGCAGCGAACATGGCGAGGTCCTCGAGGTGGTGTGCCGCGCCGCGCAGGATCTGCTGATGGTGACCGCCGCTGATGGCACGGAGTTTGGAGTGCCGCTCGTGTCAGAGTTTATCAGGGGCGTTGACATGGAAAAGAGAGTTATCACAGTGAACCTGCCGAACGGAATGGCGCCTTGACTGTTTGCGCGCACGTGTTTTGCGTGCTGCCGGAGATGCTCCTCTCGCCAATGGCCGCCGGAATCCTTAAAAAGGCCGTTGACGCGGGGGCGCTCGAGGTTCGCGTTCATGACCTGCGCGCGCTTTCTCCCGACCCGCATCACAAGGTAGACGACTGTCCGTTTGGCGGCGGACCCGGGATGGTGCTACGCGTGGACGTGGTTGCGCATGCCATGCGATGTGTTTTTGGCGCCGACGCGGAAAGCTTGCGCGACCGCTTTCCTGTCATCTTGCTTACTCCACAGGGCGAGCGTTTCGACCAGGGACGCGCCCGCGCGCTTGCTCAAGAAGAGACTCTGGTTTTTATCTGCGGCAGATACGAAGGTGTGGACGAGCGCGTAAGAGAGCATATCGCCGGCTCTGAGATTTCTCTTGGAGATTTTGTGCTTTCTGGAGGAGAGATAGCGACCGCGACCATTCTTGAAGCGGTGGCGAGGCTTCTGCCGGGCGTTCTCGGCAACGAGGAAAGCCTGAAGGAGGAATCTTTTTCCCGTGGTCGCCTCGAGTGTCCGCAGTACACGCGACCCGCGGAGTTCCACGGTTGGAAGGTGCCAGACATTCTTGTAAGTGGCGACCACGGCCGTATTGGCAAGTGGCGGCAGGAGCAGGGACTCGCGCGTACTCGCGAGCGTCGGCCTGACTTGCTGGAGTGATATCTGATAGCTAACCGGCTCTTCTGCTATAGTTTATCGAGTTCTTGCGTACGATGATTTGGAGAAGAAGATGAATGAGATAGAGACAATCGAGAGAAGCCAGCTTCGAGAGGACATTGTCGAGTTCCAGCCTGGCGATACGGTAAAGGTGAAAATAGAGATCAAGGAATCCAGCGGTGTTGGAGAGAAGCGCACGGTGCGTACGCGCACACAGGCGTTCCAGGGGCTTGTCATCAAGCGTCAGGGCGCGGGCGCTCGTGAGACTTTCACTGTGCGGAAGATCTCCTTCGGGGTTGGCGTCGAGCGCACGTTCCCGGTTCATTCGCCGATAATCAAAGACATTCAGATAGTCCAGGAGGGCGATGTCAGGCGGGCGAAGCTCTACTACATCAGGGACAAGGTCGGCAAGGCCGCGCGCGTCAAGAATAAAAAAATCAAGAACTGACATGGCGATGGCTCGATAGATGGCCGGCGAAGGCAACAACGGTTTTGTGAAAGATAATCATCCCGCGGAAAAAGTCGGCGAACCTTTTCGCAAGAAAGGATCGCTCTGGCTGGCTATCCGGGAGTCGATGATTATTCTCGTGATGGCAGCTGTTGTCGCCGTTGGCGTCCAATCATTTTTTTTGAAGGCTTTTATCATTCCGTCGTTATCCATGAGTCCGACATTGCAGGTAGGCGACAGGGTTATGGTGGACAGGGCGACCTACTGCTTCAGAAAGCCCCGCAGAGGCGATGTAGTCGTCTGGCGATACCCGCCTTCCGGTCAAAACTCAATGAATACCAGCAACCCGCTTTACTGGCCTTTTGAGGAAATCGGAGAGACTCTCCACTTGACACACGAGGGCGTGACGCCTTATGTGAAGAGGGTAGTAGCGACTGAAGGCGAAACTATTCAATTGAAGGACGGTCAGCTTTATATAAACCAGAAGCGCGTGAACGAACCGTATGCAGTGAAAAACAACTGTAATTTTGGGCCTGTAAAGACGCCGAAGGGGATGTTTTACGGTTTCGGGGACAACCGCCCCAACTCGCGAGACAGCCGTTCCTTCGGACCGATTCCGTACCGTAACGTCATAGGGAGAGTGTTTCTCAGATGGTGGCCCCCGAACCGCTTTGGCAAGCCTCAAGGACAGGATGGTTCCGCGCCGGGCTGACGATTGGCGGGAAGAACGACATTGTGGCGAACGAGGATCTGTTCCGCGAAGATGCGGTGAATCTGATAGCGGGGGCGGACGAGGCGGGGCGCGGAGCGCTGGCTGGTCCGCTGGCGGCCGCCGCGGTCATGTTCGAGCCAGGGGTAGAGGTCGAGGGTGTAAACGATTCGAAGGCTTTAGCGCCAGGGCGGCGTGAAGAGCTTTATCTCGAAATACTGGAAGCCGCGACAAGCGTATCGGTGATTTTTACGGACTCGTGCTTGATAGACAGCTGGGGGCTGCAGACCGCCAACCTGAAAGCTCTGGCGGATGCGCTTGCGGGAATCGAACCCGCCTGCGATTGTGGCATCTGCGATCACTACTCTCCATCGGGCTTGCCGTTTCCGACCTATGGAATACCCCACGCCGACAGTAGATTCCACTCAGTTGCCGCGGCGAGCATTGTGGCGAAGGTGGAGAGGGACAGGGTAATGCGTTCCATGCACCGTCGCTTCCCGCGTTACAACTTTGAGCATAACAAAGGATACGGCTCACGGGAGCACATGGAGGCCCTTGTCGCGCACGGCCCCTGCGAGATACACAGGCTCTCTTTCTCGGGCGTCGCGGACGCCGCCGTTGAAATGCCGTTGTGGGAGAACCAGGTTGAGCTTTGACGGAAAGGCTATCGGGCGGCTGGGAGAGGATGCCGCGTGCGCGTTTCTCGAGAAAAACAGTTTCGAGATCGTGGAGCGCAACTGGCGTGTGCGCGCGGGCGAGATCGACATCATAGCGAGACGCGCGGGGCTCACTGTCATTGCCGAAGTGAAAGCGCGAACGAATACCACGTTCGGAGAACCGGAGGAAGCCGTAACGCGCGGCAAGGCGCACCGCCTGCGGATGCTGGCGAGCGAGTACCTGTCGGGGATCCCGGAGCACGGCGAAATACGCTTTGATGTAATCGCGGTCATGCTCGACCGATCAGGCGCGGTCACCGATATAAAACATATCCCGGACGCATTCTAACTTATACACGAAACAACCCAGGGGTCTGGCAACGTCTA
Source organism: Candidatus Anoxymicrobium japonicum (assembly GCA_002843005.1). Taxonomy (NCBI): domain Bacteria; kingdom Bacillati; phylum Actinomycetota; class Candidatus Geothermincolia; order Candidatus Geothermincolales; family Candidatus Anoxymicrobiaceae; genus Candidatus Anoxymicrobium; species Candidatus Anoxymicrobium japonicum. Next base: position 16,725 of record PHEX01000004.1, read on the forward strand.
CCGCGCAGCGGTAGACGGTGCCTGACCCCGCCGCGTCTACCGCGCAGCGGTAGACGGAGAGGTAGACGGTGCCTGACCCAAAGATCATCAATCAGAGTAGGGCTATGGGCCTTGCAATCATAATCGTGTTTCTTGTTCTGTCGTGTGTGTTTACCAGGCCGATGATCAGCAAGGGCAACCACGCTACGTACAAGGATCCATACGATCCGACCTTTGAGGCGTGGACGCTCGCGTGGGACGTGAAAACGCTCACCAGCAACCCGTTTAACCTCTTCAACTCCAATATTTATTTTCCTAATCCGCATACGCTGTCCTACTCGGATTACCAGTTCACAACAGCGTTTATCGGCGCGCCGCTGATGCTGCTGACTGGCAATCCAGTTGAGACCGCCAACCTCATGTTGATATTCAACCTGTTTCTCTGCGCTCTTGGGGCGTACCTGCTCGCCAAACACCTGACGGGCAACCGCATCGGGGCGTTTGTCGCCGGTGTCGTTTTCGCGTTTGCCGCTCCCAGAATGGCGCACATGGGGCACCTCCAGCTCTCGACGGCCGGGTGGATACCGCTATGCCTTCTTTTTCTTCACAAGTACAGCGAAGAAGGAAAATGGAAAGACGCCGCCATGGCCGCGCTCTTTTTTGTGTTGCAGACGCTGGCTACGTGGTATTACGGGATTATGCTGTCGGTCGCTATCATGCTTTTCCTGCTGGTCAGGCTCATGTTGAACAGGAAAGGTTTTACTCTCCGCTGGACATTGATTTTGCTGATCGCCTTTGCGCTGGCCGGTTGCGTTATCGCGCCGTTCGCGCGTCCTTATCTAGAGGTGCAGTCAAAAAACCCCCGCTTCGTCCGAACTATCGAAGAGGTCGATATCTTTTCAGCGGACGTGCGTGATTTCGCGATAGCGTCTGAAGAGAACATGGTCTGGGGCAAGCTCACCGCGGGTTTGCGGGAAAGCACCGTGAAACGGGGCGGCCCGACAGAGCGCTCGCTCTTTCCTGGGTTGCTGCCGCTTGTCCTTGGCATTGCCGGAGCGTGTGTTCTCTTTGCGAAAGGGCGCGCTCGCGAGCGGTTTTACGCGCGTTTTTACATTGCGTTGGCGGCGTTGGCGGTAGTACTGTGCCTGGGGAGCAGGCTTTATTTCTTTGGTCACACCGCGGACATTCCAATGCCCTATGATCTTTTTTATTACTTTTTCCCCGGTTTCAAGGTGATCCGGGTACCGCCGCGCTTCATTATCCTGATTTTACTGTCACTGGCTGTTCTGTCGGCATTTGCCGTGCGGTTCTTCTTATCGTGGCTGGGGCGCAGGAGGTCTCCTGCCCTTGGAGCGCTGGCGGCTCTGGCAATCGTTGGATTGCTCTTTCTTGACTTGATGTCCGTGAGCCTGCCGATGTACACGATACCTCTCAAGAACGAGTTTCCTCCAGTCTACGCCTGGTTGAAGCAGCAGCCGGGCGACGCGCCGACAGCGGAGCTTCCGCTCGCGGACTACGTTCCCCGGACGTTCAAGGACGGCCTGCAGTACGAGGAAACGTGGCTTGCCCGCGAACCGTGGCGGGTCTATTACTCCACTCTGCACTGGAAGAAGTTGTTGAACGGATACAGCGGGTTCATCCCGGACTCGTACTATGAATCGGTCAAAGCGCTGGCCGGGTTCCCGTCGAAAGAATCCGTCGCTTACCTCAAGGCGCTTGGCATCGAGTACGTTATCGTCCACGCGAACCTGTTCAACCCGGTCACTCTTCAAAAGGTGTTTGCGTGGTCATTGAAGCATCACGGCCTCCAGCCGTGGAAAGTGTTCGATGCCAATCGAGATGACATCGACTACGTTTACAGGTTGCGATAGACGGCCACGCCCGTCCCGTTTGCTTTCTTTGCTTGTAATGCTTATAATGAGCTTGTAATGCTTCAATCCGTGGAGGTTTCTTGTTCGCCAAGCTTTTCGGCTCAACACTCGTTGGAATGGAGTCCCACCGTATCCAGATAGAGGTTGATATCACCAGTGGATTACCCGGCCTGGAGATAGTCGGCCTTCCAGACGCCGCTTTGAAGGAATCGCGCATCAGGGTAAAGTCGGCTGTCAAGAACTCCCAGTTTGAGTGGCCGAAAACCAGGGTTCACATAAATCTCGCCCCGGCGGACGTCAAGAAGGAAGGGCCGTCGTTCGACCTCCCGATCGCGCTTGGCATACTTCGGGCGATGGGCCAGTTGAGTCTGGCGCGGACGAGCTCGAACTTCATCGCGGTAGGTGAACTCTCGCTGGATGGCCGTGTGCGCGAGGTGAAGGGCGCTCTCTCGATTGCTATAGGCGCCAGGGAATGTGGCGCTGATTTTCTGATTGTGCCTGAAGGGAACACGCACGAGGCGGCTTTGGTCGATGGGCTCGATGTCTATGGCGTTGAGAACCTTCGGCAGGCTGTGTCTTTTCTCGAAGGCGCGCGCGCCGATCCGGTCCGCGTTAATCCCGAGGACATGCTCATTGAGAACGCGGATACGGTTGCCGACCTTGCCGACGTGCGCGGTCAGGCGCCGGCCCGCCGGGCGCTCGAGGTAGCCGCGGCCGGAGGTCACAACCTGCTGATGATTGGGCCTCCCGGCTCGGGGAAAACTATGCTGGCAAGACGGCTCCCCGGCATCCTGCCGCCACTGACGCTCGAGGAAGCTCTCGAGGTGACGCGTATTCGCGGCGTCGCCGGCATGGTTTCTCCCGGTGGATCGCTTGCGGGGGCAAGGCCTTTCCGCGCCCCCCACAGCTCTATAAGCGCGGTTGGTCTGACGGGTGGAGGCGTTCCTCTGCCGAAGCCTGGCGAAGTATCACTTGCCCACTGTGGCGTGTTGTATCTGGATGAGCTTACTCTTTATCCGCGTAACGCCCTCGAGTCGTTGCGCGTTCCGCTAGAAGACAGGTGTGTCACCATCGTTCGCTCGATGATTGCGGTCGCATATCCCGCGCGCTTCAGCCTTATCGCCTCGATGAACCCGTGTCCATGCGGATACCTCGGCGATCCGCAACACGAGTGCGCTTGCTCTGTCGGGGATATTGTTCGTTACCGTTCGCGGATATCCGGACCTCTTCTTGATCGCATCGACATACAGATCGAGGTACCGCGCTTGACCCGGGCGCAACTGATGCAAAGAGAAGGAGGAGAGCCGTCGGCGGCCGTTCGCGAGCGCGTAGTTGCGGCGCGAAAAATGCAGGAAGCGCGCTACGCCGGCTCGGGAGTATATTTCAACTCCGCCATGACCAATTCGATGCTGGACGCGCACTGCCGTGCGACGAGCGAAGGCGAACGTTTTCTTGGCGTTGCGGTTGAGCGGCTTGGCCTGTCCGCGCGCTCATATCACCGGGTGCTCAAAGTGGCGCGTACAGTCGCGGATCTGGCGCGAAGCGAGCGGGTTGAAGTGGAACACCTTGCCGAGGCCGTGCAGTATCGTTGCCTCGAGAGAGACGCCCGTTTTACCGGAGCGGCTGTGCACTAAGAAGGAAAGTAACCGTGAACGAGATTGCAGACGATTCCCGCGTTAGGGATCCAAATCCATGGCTGGCGCGGGAGAAGGCTGAATTGATAGCGTTACTGTCCCTGCCGGACGCTACGACACAGCGCGTGGGCAAGATGCTCGCGCTTTTTGGAACGCCGGCGAGCGCATGGGAGGCTCTGAGAAACGGCGCTTATGATGGCGGTGATCCGACGATGGGCGACTGGCGAGGCGAGGCTTTGCGCGTTGAACCCGCGAAGATTGTCGATCGCCTGGCGAGTTCCGGTATCGATATTGTGGCAAGGGGTGAACCGGGTTATCCCGCTCGGCTTGCCCAGATACACGATCCTCCTTACGCGCTTTTTTGCCGGGGCGAGCTCCCCGGCGACCGGGTTTGCGTTGCTATTGTCGGTTCGCGAAAGGCCACGCCATACGGGCTCGAGGTGGCGCGCTGGCTTGCTCGAGGATTATCCGATCAGGGTCTGTCAATTGTCAGCGGCGGCGCCTACGGCATCGATTCCGAGGCGCACGTTGGAGCTCTTGAGGCCGGCGGCCACACGTGCGCGGTTCTTGGTTGCGGGGTAGATGTCGTTTATCCACGGAGCAACGCCGGGCTTTTCAAGAGAGTGGTCGAAAAAGGATGCCTTCTCTCGGAGTACGTTCCGGGCACGCAGCCAAGGCCGTACCAGTTTCCCGCGCGAAACCGTGTCATCGCGGGCCTTGCGCGAGCGGTCGTGATCGTCGAGGCGTCACAGAAAAGCGGCGCTCTTATCACAGCCGACTTCGCGCTATCCGAGAACAGGGAAGTGCTTGCGGTGCCTGGGCAGGTGCTGTCTCCTAACAGCTCGGGGACGCACGCTCTCATTCGCGCGGGTGCCGCGCTGGTCACGTGCCCTGAGGATGTCCTTGCTGAAATGGGAATGATCACAAACCCGCCGCCGGAGGCGTTTAGCGTAGAGAATCGCGGTGAAAGTCTTTCCCGCGACGAGAGGAAATTGCTCGAAGCGCTTGACGGTGGACCGTGCGACATCGAAGATCTTGCCCGAAAGGCGGCGTTTACGGTACGGCTCGCGATGGTGACGCTCAGTTCGCTGGAGGTAAAGGGACTCGTGACGCGCTCGGCCGGCGCCTCTTATCAGAAATGCCGCCCCAGGGCATAATGGGGTCAAACCAAAAGGCATAATGGGGTCAAACCAAAATATGCGTTTTTGCGGGCGCTTTCATCATTTATCTGTTACAAAACGCATATTTTGGTTTGACCCCATTATGCCTTTTTGCCGTTTGGCAGACAGGCGCCCACAACCCAAACAACAATAATTGACAACGTTATAAACAACTGCTATATAATATAATCTAGCAACAAACAGTGAACCCGTTTGTGTGCTGGCTTCTGTCATTTCAAGGAGATATCCGCGGATCATGGTATATATCTCAATGATGCAAATTACTGAGGCGAGATGATAGCTATCGAACATGATCAGCAAAGTGATGTACGTAAAAATATTGAAGCTTTTCTTGAGCAGCTCAAGACGGGCAGAAACCTGTCACCTAACACAATTGCCGCATACAGGAAGGATCTTGCGCGCCTCGAGGAGTTTCTCGATCGCGCGGGCGTTTCTGATCTGTCCACTGTCAATCACAGATTGCTGCGGAGTTTTCTGGCCAACCAGCAGTCCAGGGGTTACGCGCGATCGACCGTCGCGCGGAGGTGCGCGTGTGCCAGGGCTTTCTTTCATTTTTTGGCGGAGTCCGGCGCGCTTGCCTCTGATCCCGCGACAACGCTGTCGTTCCAGGTCAAAGGTCATCGGCTTCCACATTATCTGACGGAGGCAGAGACAGAGGCGCTCTTCGATGCTCCCGCTTGCGACACCGAACTTACTCGCCGGGATCGCGCGATAATCGAAGTGCTCTACGCGACTGGAATCAGGGTAGGTGAACTCTGCGGCTTGAAGCTCTCGGACATCAATCTCGATGCTGGTATGATACGTGTTGTGGGCAAGGGCGACAAGGAGAGAGTCGCCCTGGCGGGCGAACCGGCGATGCGCGCCCTGTTGATCTACATAACAGAAGAGCGTGGAGAGCTTGTTGCGAGGTCGGGGTACGGTGGGGAAGCCGTGTTCCTGGGCAAGCGAGGAGCGCCTATCGACCAGCGCCAGGTGAGAAGGATCGTACATCGCGAGGTAACGGGCCTGGCCGCGGGAGAGAGTGTGAGCCCGCACACGTTCAGGCATACGTTCGCTACGCATTTGTTGTCCCATGGGGCCGATCTGCGCTCTGTCCAGGAGTTGCTCGGGCACAGAAACGTTGCTACCACGCAGATTTACACGCACCTGACAAAAGCGGAGATCAGGAAAGCATATGAGAAGAGTCACCCGCGCGCATGACAGGCGCCTGTAGCATGGCACGACCAACCGGCGCCGCGAAACCCAGGAGTTCGGCTCGCAAATCAGCGAGCGTGGACAAGGCCGAGGAAGAGACGGCACAACTTTGGGTCGAGTACAAAGATCTTCACTCAGCCGACGCTCGCGAGCGGTTGATACTTCATTATTCACCGTTGGTCAAGTATGTCGCGGGCCGTGTCTTCTCCGGCCTCCCGTCTTCAATAGAGTTTAGCGATCTGGTGTCTTACGGCGTATTCGGGTTGTTGGATGCTATTGAGAAGTATGACCTGGGGCGTGGCATCAAATTCGAGACCTATGCTATAGCGCGGATCAAAGGCGCCATAATCGACGAACTCCGCGCGGATGATTGGGTGCCGCGCTCGGTGCGTCTCAAGGCGCGTGAGATTGAGAAAGCGTATGTGTCGCTCGAGAGCAAACTGCGGCGCGAACCGACCGACGAGGAAGTCGCAGGGGAACTTTGTATCGAACTCGACGAATACCTGAATCTTCTGGGCAATCTTACTCCCATCTCGATCGTAGCGCTCGATGAGCTCTGGACGGTTACGGGCGATCGTCCAGACAGGATCAGTTTCGCTGAAACTATTGAGGACGTAAAGGTGAAGGATCCGTCCAAGACCTTTGAGGTCGAGGAGATAAAGGACATGATCGCGTCGGCGATCAATCATCTGCCGGAGAGGGAGCGCACGGTTGTGAGCCTTTACTACTTCGAGGGTCTGACGATGAGAGAAATCGGAGAGGTCCTGTCCGTCACGGAATCGCGTGTCTGTCAGATACACACAAAGGCGATTCTTCGCCTGCGCGCCAGGCTCGGCAATGCGCTGGGCATCGATTACGCGTAGGGTCAGGTCCGAAAATGCAACTATTGAGACCTGACCCTAAATGCAACTATCCAGACCTGCCCCTCTCTGATACACTTATCAGGATTTGCCTGCTGTAGCAGGTAAAAATACACACCTCGCACGACTTCGCCGTGGGTGCCTTCGGGTTAGCGGTGGGGAATGAATGCGGGGGAGGAAAAATCAAATTGGAGGTAGAGAATGACTCAGCCTGTAGTCACGATGAAGGAGCTCCTTGAAGCGGGAGTTCACTTCGGGCACCAGCGTCGCCGGTGGAATCCCAAGATGAAGCAATACATCTTCACCGAGCGGAACGACATCTATGTCATTGACTTGCAGAAGACACTTGTCATGACAGGGACGGCCTATAACGCTATACGGAACGCTGTCGCGGATGGCGGCAACGTGCTCTTCGTGGGAACCAAGAAGCAGGCGCAGGAGGCGGTTGAGGAACACGCGACACGGTGTGCAATGCCTTTTGTTACCCAGCGCTGGCTCGGTGGCACGCTCACGAACTTCTCGACAATCCACTCGCGAATCATGCACATGGACGAGTTGGAGCGTCGTGATCGCGATGGCGAGCTCGAGCTAATTCCCAAGAAAGAGGCGCTCCAGATACGTCGCCAGATAGACAAGCTACGCCGCAACCTCGAGGGGATCCGGAACATGCACGCGTTACCCTCCATGATCTTCGTTATCGATCCGCACAAGGAGAGAATCGCGGTCGCCGAGGGCCGCAAACTCGGGATACCGATAGTCGGACTTGTTGACACCAACTGCGATCCCGAAGAGGTTGATCTGGTCATTCCAGGCAACGACGACGCTATCCGCGCGATTGGCCTGCTTTGCAGGGTAGTGGCGGATGGTGTTATCGATGGCATGGGCGCGCGCGACGCGCGTCTGGCCGATGAGATCGCACAGCAGGCTGATATCGCCCGCGAGAAGTGCGAGAGAGCTCCGGTTAGAGTTGGAGGGGCCGTGCCGGCATATAGCGCCTCGCCGGATGACATAAGCGGGCCTGCGATAACGCCCGGATTCCCGGGAGATGTCAAGAAAGAACTTACGGTAGATGCCGTCGAAGAGCCGGTCGTGCTCGATCCAGAAGGCGTTTCTCTCGCCGAGCAAACACCTGACGGCGGGTAGTTTTTAAAAGTCAAAAAAGAGCAGGAGATAAACGATGGCTGAAGGTGAGATAAAAGCAGGACAGGTCAAGGATCTTCGCGCCAGGACCGGCGTTGGCATAATGGATTGCAAGAAGGCGCTCGCTGAAACGAGTGGCGACATCGAGAAGGCGGTTCGGTTTTTGAGAGAGCAGGGGCTCGCAAGCGCGAAAAAGCGTCAGGAGAAGACCGCGGAACAAGGTATTGTCGAGTCTTACATTCACCTGGGTCAGCAGATCGGCGTTCTGGTGGAGGTCAATTGTGAGACGGATTTTGTGGCGCGAAACGAGGAGTTTCAAAAACTGGCGCACCTTGTCGCGATACAGATAGCCGCTGTCAACCCGGCGTACCTTGACAGGGAGACGGTTCCCGCCGGGGTGGTGGAGTCCGAACTGGCGATCTACCGCGCGAGATGCGAGGCCGATGGCAAGCCCGAGAAGGTCTGGGACAGGATAATCAACGGTATGCTCGAAAAGTTTTACGGAGACGTGTGTTTGCTGGAGCAACCTTTCGTCAAAGATCCTTCGTTGACGGTCGGGGAACTTGTCGCGCGCTCGGCGGCAAAGATGGGGGAGAAGATAGAAATACGAAGGTTTATTCGCTATCAGGTTGGCGAGAACAAGGAGAAAGCGGTTGGATGAGCCGGGCGAAACGTCTGACAGCGGGCTGAATCTCGACAGAAGAACGCCGCTCACGTCCCACGCGCCCGCTTTCAAGAGAGTGCTTGTCAAACTATCCGGCGAAGCTTTCATGGATTCCACTCTCGGGTACGGTATTGATATCAAAACCGTCAGGTCTGTAGCTGAGGAGCTTGCCGAGGTTCAATCGACAGGGATACAACTTGCCCTTGTCGTCGGCGGCGGCAATATATTCAGGGGCGGCGCCGCGAGCGCGCGGGGGATTGACAGGGCGACCGCGGATTTTATGGGAATGATGGCTACGGTCATGAACGCCCTGGCGCTTCAGGATGCCCTTGAAAAAGAGGGAGTGTACACGAGAGTACAGACAGCGATCACCATGCAGGAGGTTGCTGAGCCACTTATACGGCGACGAGCATTGCGTCACCTCGAGAAAGGGCGAATTGTTATTTTCGCCGGTGGCACCGGAAACCCGTATTTTTCAACTGACACGGCCGCCGCGTTGCGCGCGCTGGAGATCGGCGCGGAGGCTATACTCAAGGCGACCAAGGTGGAAGGGGTATACGACCGTGATCCGGTCAAGTTTCCTGAAGCTGTCATGTTTCAGACGTTGAGCTATCTCGAGGTTCTCAACCGGGAGCTCGAGGTCATGGACGCGACCGCGATTAGTCTGTGCATGGACAATAATCTGCCGATAATCGTGTTCAATCTGTTCAATCACGGCAATTTGAGGCGTCTTCTGTTGGGCGATGACGTTGGCACAGTTGTGTGGTCGGATAAACAGCGCTGGAGGTGGTTCAGACGGATGTCATCATGAAAGAGGCAGAAAGAAAGTTCGCAAAGGCGGTTGAGGCTACGGCCGCTGAGTTCGGCTCTGTGCGAACCGGGCGCGCCAGCCCGCATCTGCTCGAGCGGTTGAGCGTGAGCTACTACGGCACGATGACGCCGCTCAATCAGATCGCCACTGTGAGCGCGCAGGAAGCGAGGCTGCTCGTAATTCAGCCGTACGACAGAACCGCTATCGCTGAAATCGAGAAAGCTATCACGCAGTCGGATCTTGGGTTTGTCCCGTCGGACGATGGCCATGTCATCAGAGTGCCGATCCCTCAGTTGACCGAGGAGCGCCGGAAGGAATTGGGCAAGCTCGTAAAGACGCGGGCGGAGGAAGGCCGGGTTGCCGTGCGCAACGTGCGCCGGGACGCGATTGAGGCGCTCCGCAAGGAGGAGAAGAAAGGCGGGGCCACCGAGGACGACCTGCATCGCGGCATTGACGAGATGCAGAAGTTTACAGATAAACACATCAAAGAGATCGACGAACTCACAGAGAAAAAGATCAAGGAACTCATGGAAATATGATTCAGGGGTCTGGCAACGTCTACCGCTCCGTCTACCGCAACCAGTGGTCAGGCACCGTCTACCGCTAAAGCGGTAGACGTTGCCAGACCCCCCTACGCAGTAAAAGTAGACGGTGCCTGACCCCTGGCGTAGGCGCAAAGGGAGAAAAATGAAGAGAACGCGAGCGCGAAGAAGATCGATCGAAGACGGCTTCTCTCACAGGATTGTTGGCGCGTTGCTTTTCGGCGTTGTTTTTCTTGGAGCGCTGGTGTGGGGCGCCGTGCCGTTCACTTTCGTGGTGGCGGCGGCAGCGGTCATAGGATCGGTCGAGCTTTTCAGCATGTTCGAGTCGAAAGGCCAGGCGACGCCTACGGCGGCTGTGCTGGGCATAGGAGGCTCGATCGCTTATGTGCTGCTGGCGCATTACAAGCCTGTAGAGAGCTTCGGCTACGTTACGATCAGTCTTATATTCTTGAGTTTCATATGGTACGTGTTCGTGCTGCGCCACGTGAAACCGACCAAGGCAGTAGCGCTTACGGTGTTTGCGCCCCTCCTTTCGGGTTTTTGCCTGAGCTACCTTGTTCTCATAAGGGACTTCGCCTGCAAGCACGCGGCGCACCCCAACAGAGGCTGGTGGATACTTCTGTTCATGATCGCGCTCATCTGGGTTTACGATATCTGCGCGTGGGCCGTCGGCCGCAAGATCGGATATCACAAGATGGTGCCGGACATCAGCCCGAAGAAGAGCTGGGAGGGAACTATTGCCGGCGCAATCGGCGTGATGGCGGCGTCGGTGCTGTTCAGGTTCATTATTACGGTTATCGTTGGAAACAAGGAGTTTGTCTGGTTCTCGTACGGTGTCGCACTGGCAATCGGGGCGCTGGTGGTGATACTGGGGCCACTAGGAGACATCGCGGAGTCGCTCATGAAGCGCGATTACGGAGTCAAAGACATGGGCGCTGTCATCCCCGGCCACGGGGGTATCATGGATCGGTTCGACTCGACTATATTCACGGCGCCGGCCGTTTTCTACTTCCTTTTCTACTTCGTTATCAAATAGCAATGACACGGTGGTAACTTGAAAACAGTCGCTATCCTCGGTTCAACAGGGTCTATCGGCACACAGGCGGTTGAAGTCGCGCGGCGACTTCACGGCACTATCACGGTCACCGCTCTGGCTGCCCATTCCAACGGCGAGCTCATGGCTGAACAGGCGCGCGTCCTCGGCGCGCGGCGCGCGGCGCTTTCCTCCCCGGACGCCGCAACCAGATTCGCGGGCGTTTTTCGCGAGATAGGTGTTGAGCTGCTCGCGGGGCCTCAAGGAGTGGTGGAGCTGGTCGAGTCAGGGAAGCACGACCTGGTGTTGAACTCGATCGTGGGCTCGGCGGGACTCGCGCCCACGCTGGCCGTCCTCGACAAAGGCACGACACTCGCGCTTGCCAACAAGGAGAGCCTGGTAGCCGGAGGCGCGCTTGTGCTCGACGCCGCGCGGGCGTCAGGCGCGAGAATAATACCGGTTGACAGCGAACATTCGGCGATATTTCAGTGCCTGCAAGGTGAGGATCGCGAGGGGGTTCGGCATATCGTGCTGACAGCCTCGGGAGGGCCTTTTCGCGCCAGATCTTCGGGTTCGCTCGATGAGGTGACGCCTGAGGAGGCGCTGGTTCACCCTACGTGGAACATGGGCCCGAAGGTGACAATTGACTCCGCGACGCTCATGAACAAGGGGCTCGAGGTTCTCGAGGCGCACCATCTCTTCAAAATCGCGCTGGAAGATATTGACGTGCTGATTCACCCGCAGAGCGTCATCCACTCGATGGTTGAGATGGTTGACGGCTCAGTGCTGGCGCACATGGGCGTGCCCGATATGCGGATACCGGTACAGTACGCGTTTACATATCCCATGAGGGCGCCGTCGCCGGCGGACTTCCTTTCTCTCACGGAGTATGGGAATCTGTCATTTGAGAAAGTTGACACAGTTCGTTTTCCGTTGCTGCGTCTCGCTTATGACGCGGGGAAGAGTGGTGGAACTTACCCCGCGGCTATGAACGCCGCAAACGAAGAGGCGGTCGCGGCGTTTCTCTCGCGGCGTATTGGTTTTAAGGGAATCGCGTGTGTGGTTGGCGACGCGCTTGAGCGGCATGAGCCGCTCGAGGGTAAGACGCTCGATGAGATAGAAGACGCTGAAGCGCGCTCGAGGCGGCTTGCGCTGGATGTAATTAAGGAATTGGAGAACAAGGTTTGATGGTTTTCTGGGCAATAGTCGCTGTTTTTTTCATAGCGTTCATGATATTGACACACGAACTGGGGCACTACTTTGCCGCGAAAGCCGTGGGGATCAAGGTTCAGCAGTTTTCTATCGGCTTTGGCCCGGAGATCGCTGGGTTTGACCGTGGCGAGACGCGCTACTCCCTCAAGTGGTTTCTGGCGGGGGGCTCCGTGAAAATACTCGGGATGAACCCGGACGAGGAGATTCCGCCCGAGGATCTTCCCCGCTCTTACTACAAAGCCCCGGCGTGGAAGCGCGCGATAGTGATTGTAGCGGGTTCGTTTGTGCATACACTCATCGCGTTTTTGCTTTTTTTCCTTCTCTTCTGGCCCATCGGCTATACCGTGTTGACGGGAAAGATCGAAGAGGTTCAGAAGACGGTCGAGGTACGCGCCGGTCAAAAGACGCCTGGCCCTGGTTATATTGCGGGCTTGCGCAAGGGAGATCTCATTAAGTCGGTTGACGGGCATGCGGCGCGCGACTGGTCCGATATGGTAAATCTAATCTCAGAGCGGCCCGGAAAACATGTTGTGCTGCAATACGAGCGCCTCGCGGAGAAGCGAACGGCTGTCGCAACGCTTCTGAATGTGAATGGCAGGGGCATTCTCGGGGTACGCGCGGATACCGCGAGTACCGCCGTCCGAAAGTCGAACCCGATTGCCGCTATAGGACAGGCCTCAAAAACGATCGGCCAGGTGGCGGTCGCGCTCGTCAAGGGGCTTTGTTCGCTGTTCTCCGCAAAAACCGCGAAGATGCTGGTCGGCGTTGTTCCGAGGAGCCAGGATGGCCCCAGGAGCGTTGTCGGCGCCACGCAGCTCACGTTCCAGGCGGCGGGGCAGGGGGCATCTGTCTTTATCTACATAATTGCTCAACTGTTTTTGTTTCTGGCGATATTCAATCTTGCGCCGTTGCCACCGTTTGACGGCGGCCACCTGATGGTGATCGTGATTGAAAAACTTTTGAAAAAGAAAATTGATGTGCGCAAGATCGTTCCTGTCGCCTGGGCTGTTATCGTCGTTTTATCGCTGATCGCTCTGCGGCTTGCGCTTCTGGACATCTTCAATCCGTTGCGCAACCCGTTCAAGTAATTAGAAGGTGACGTCACTGTCTGTGCCAGTAGAGGTAGACGGTGCCTGACCCCAGGTGTTGCGTTGGGGCCTGACCACAGTGTTGCGCGACGCGCAGCGGTAGACGGAAAGGTAGACGGTGCCTGACCCCAATTAATGGAGGGCGGATGATCGAGAGAAAAAAGACAAAACGCATAATGGTGGGGGATGTGCCTGTAGGAGGCGGCGCCCCGGTGAGTGTTCAATCCATGACTAATACCGACACGGGCGATGTTGCCGCGACAGTGGCGCAGATACGCGAGTTGGAGAACGCCGGTTGCCAGATTGTCAGGGTCGCAGTGCCGGACGCTCGGGCGGCGGAAGCGTTGCCAGCCATCATCGCCGGAACAAGGATGCCAATCATCGCCGACCTCCACTTCGATTGGCAGCTTGCCTTATTTGTGATGGAGCAGGGAGTGCATGGCATTCGCATCAACCCTGGAACTATCGCAAAAAAGGAGAGGGTAAAGGAGATCGGAAAAGAAGCCGCCAGGCGTGGAGTGGCAGTCAGGGTCGGCGTCAACGCCGGATCTCTGGAGAGGCGCCGACAGGTCGAAGGCGTTACGCCCGCGGCGTCCGTCCTTGCCGAAAGCGCGCTCGCGGGGGCTCATGTGATGGAGGAAGCGGGCGTAGAGAATCTGAAGATTTCAGTTAAAGCCTCCGATGTCCCGCGCACGATTGACGCGTATCGCATGGTTTCCGAGCGCACCGATTGGCCGCTTCACATCGGGTTGACTGAAGCCGGCACGCTCTCCTCGGGCACGGTGAAGAGCGCGGTTGCCATTGGAGCGCTACTTGCACAGGGCATTGGAGACACCATACGTGTTTCGCTCACCGCGTCGCCTGTCGAGGAGGCGCGCGTAGGACGCAAGATACTGGGCTCGCTCGGCCTGGCGGAAATCGGTCCGCAAGTGATATCATGCCCCACTTGCGCCCGCGCCGAGATTGACGTGATAACTCTGGCGATGGGAGTCGAACAGGCACTGGAGGGGATCCGCGCGCCGCTTCGCGTTGCAGTCATGGGGTGCGCGGTCAATGGCCCGGGGGAAGCGCGCGAGGCTGATATCGGTATTGCGGGCGGCAAGGAAAGCGGGTTGCTTTTCGTTCGAGGTGAAATGATACGCAAGGTAGCATCCGAGGAGATGATGGAGGAACTGGTCGCCGAGGTCAAGAAACTGGCGTTGGATGCGGTGGCCTGCCCGGGCGATAAGCAGAAGTGAAGAGTGAGAGGATAACGGAGTTTGAAAATATCGCGAGTGACCGTCCCGACGTTAAAGGAAAAGCCGGCGGAAGCGGAGGTGACGAGCCACGAACTGCTGCTTCGCGCGGGGATGATGAGGTCGTTCGCGTCCGGTATCTACACGCTCCTGCCGCTTGGCGCCCGCGCCCTTCAGAAGATAGAGGAAATCGTTCGCGAGGAGATGAACTCCGCGGGCGCTCTCGAGGTGGCGCTTCCATTTCTTCATCCGAGCGACCCCTGGATGCGCAGCGGCCGCTGGCACGCGTACGGCCCCGAGATGATGAGGCTCACGGACCGCCAGGGCCGCGAGTTTTGCCTTGGGCCTACCGCCGAGGAACTCATGACCATGACGGTCGCCCGCGGCGCGCCGTCGTACCGCGAGCTGCCCGTCAACCTTTACCAGATACAAACCAAGTTTCGCGATGAAATGAGGCCCAGGTTCGGTTTGCTTCGCGGGCGCGAGTTCCGCATGATGGACGCTTACAGTTTTCACACATGCGAGGAAGACCTCGAGTCTATGTACGAGGCGATGCGGGTCGCGTACCTCCGGATCGCGGATCGTTGTTCGCTCGAGATATGTGTAGTCGAGGCCTCGACGGGGCTTATAGGCGGCAAAGTATCACACGAATTCATGGTTGTGTCCGAGGTCGGAGAGGATATCCTTGTTTACTGCCCCGGTTGCAATTATGGCGCTAACGGTGAGCTGGAGCGTCACAAGCCCGCGCGCGAGTTCGGTGGAGCGCCCGCGCCTGTGGAGGAGGCGCACACTCCTGGAATGGTATCAATCAGCGAACTCTCGGCGTTCCTCGATGTGACACCGGATTCGGTTCTCAAGTGCGTGCTCTATGTTGTGGAGGGCGAGGCGCTCGCGGTGTTTGTCCCCGGTTACCGCGATGTCTCAGAGCCCAAACTTGCCCGCGCGCTTGGCGTCGACAATTTTCACGTCATGAGGGATGATGAGCGCGGCCTTTATCCAGCGATAACGCCCGGCTTCACCGGCCCTGTCGGGCTTGCCGGCGCGCGCGCGCTGTTTGACGTGGAGGTCAAAGGCGCTTGCGGTCTTGTAACCGGCGCGAACAGGGTGGACTATCATCTTCGTGGCGCTGAGGAAGGTCGGGACTTTACGACGGCGCCACTCGCGGATGTCGCGGGAGTGGTGGATGGCGATCTTTGCGTGGCGTGTGGAAGTGAACTCGTGATAGCGCGCGGTATCGAGATAGGGCATATCTTCAAACTGGGGCTTAAGTACAGCGAGGTTCTCGATGCCGGCTTCACAGACACCGATGGGCGCGCAAAGCCTATTGTCATGGGCACTTACGGCATTGGAACCTCGAGAATGTTGCAGACAATTGTCGAACAGCATCACGACGAAGGTGGCATCAAGTGGCCCAGAGCGGTCGCTCCCATGCCGGTGGAGATCATCGTCATAGAGACCACGGGCGGCGCTCAGCGCGATGCGGCCCGGGAGATCGAGGTTGAGCTTTCGCGTCGTGGAATCGAGACTCTCATCGACGACCGCGATGTAAGCCCGGGGATTAAATTTAACGACGCCGACCTCATCGGGCTCCCGATCCAGTTGATCACAGGAAAGAAGCTCCCGGCCTCGGGCGATGTGGAGCTCAAGATGCGATACACCGGCGAGAGAAGGGATGTGCCTGTTGGAGAAGCGGCGGTCGCTGTTGAGCGGGCTCTTCGGGAAGCGCGGTAATGTCCCCTGTGGTTGGGTCGAAGTGGCAAGCGCGCCCAACCAGATTGCCGCGGGTATGCTCGAGGGCGCGCTCAAAGAAACTGGTATTCCGGTAATCATGAACAGACTGTTTGTGTTTCCTTATTTTGGGATCGGGGGAATACACGGGGTGATAGTTCCCGAGGATCGCGCGGATGAGGCGCGCGAGATTTTGAAAGAGATTTGGGAAATACGGGAGTGATGCTGGTGGGTTGTCCTTCAAGCGAAGAGTTGACGCGCGGGCAGGAAAGAGAAAAAGGCTTGCGCCGGTTCGGCGAGTGGTTTTTTCACCCGGTTCTGTGGGCTTTTTCCTCGTCGGGGATTTCGCCCAACATGATCACGGTATTGAGCATGTGCTTTGCCATGGCGTGCGGTTATTTCATTGCTACCGGGCACGTGCTGTTGGGCGCGGCGCTTTTTGTGATTTCCGGCGTGCTGGACATTGCCGACGGCTACGTCGCAAAAAAACTGGACCGTGTGTCAGTTTTTGGCTCTTTCCTGGATTCCCTGCTTGACCGTATCAGCGACTCCGCGGTCTACCTCGGTGTCGCGGCGTTTTATCTTCGCTGTGACGAAGGCGTCTATGTCGGTCTTGTGTTGGTGATGCTCGTGGTTTCCTTCCTTATAAGCTACACGCGATCCAGGGCTGAAACGCTTGGGGTGACCTGCAGGGCCGGCTTGATGGCCAGGGCGCCAAGGTTTATCGCGCTCAGCGTGGGATTCTTTTTCAACGGGCTGTCGCCATGGGTGTTGCGGAGCGTTCTCTGGATAGTTGTGGCGCTCATGGTTGAAACGTTTATAGCGCGATTTGTCGAAGTGTGGAAGAAGATTGATAAATGAAGATCGTTTATTACATGTTCGTGCTCGGGGAAAAGGTGGTTTCCGCTCTACCAATCGGGTTGACGCGCGCTGTCGCCCGCGCCTGCGGCGTTGTTTACTTTTACGTGTTTCCGCGCAAGAGGCGTCTGGTTTTGAGGAACATGAGGCGTGTGCTGGGGCCGGATGCCACCAGTGCCGCGGTGAAGCGCGCCGCTTGTCGCGCGTGCCGTTCCTACGCTGACTACTGGGTGGACGTCATCTGGCTGCCTACCAGAACCCGCGATTATGTGCTCGAGCGTTTCGACACGATAAACGTGACAGCTCTCGAGGAGGTAATGGCCGGTGGCAAGGGCGCAATATTTGTGTTGCCACATTACGGCTCGTGGGAGGTAGGCGCCGTATATGTGTCCAGCCTCGGCCCGCTTGTCGCGGTCGCCGAGGCGCTCAAGCCCCCGGAGCTTTTCGATATGTTTTGCCGGTTGAGGGCCGATGTCGGCGTAGAGATCTTCCCGTACGATCGCAGATCTGAGACCAGGGACAAACTGGTGGAGGTTTTGAAAAAAGGAGCGGCAATCGCCCTGCTTTGCGATAGGGATTTGAAGGGCAGTGGTGTACCGGTGGAGTTCTTTGGTGAGCAAACTACACTGCCGCCTGGGCCCGCCGTGCTGGCGATGCGAAGCGGCTCGCCGATATTCTGTGCTGCCGTAAGAAACCTGAAGGGCAACAGGTGGTCGGGTCGTGTACTGGATCCGATCTACGTCGACGGATCCGGCGACAGAGAAGAGATCGTTCAGGCGACGATGCAGCAGATTGCCGGAAACCTCGAGGTTCTGATCCGCGAGGATCCCACGCAATGGCACATGTTCATGCCAGCCTGGCCATCCGACCGCTGAACCCCCTCGCCCTTGATAAGCGAGGTGGATGAGAAAAGTGGAAAGTGACTGACGCTTTATCCTACTCGAGCGCGTCGGCTATCGCATTCAGGACGTCAGTCTGCCGCGCGAGCGTCGCGGGATCGTTGAATCAGGGCGCGCGCCAGCCCGGCGAGTTTCGCCATGACGCACTGGACAATCGTAGCGCCCGCGAGCGCCAGCGCCAGCACGAGCAACGTCTCGACGCCCTCGAGGTCGGGGGATGCGAAGTGCCCTTTGCCTGAGAAGTACCAGGCGCATGAGGCGATGATGATAGTGGCGCCGAGGGTGTAGCTCGCCCATCTCCTGTCGGGGTAGCCTGTGACCGAAAGGCTGTTCAGGTGTTTCCAGGCGACCACGATCTGCCACAGCCCGATGAGGAGAGCCAGAAGAAAGAGGAACATCCCCGCAAAGTCGCCACGGAAGTGAATGAGCCTGGTCAAACGTCCACGCTTCTTTCGCGCTCGACGCGCGCGGGTGTTTTCCATGACGCGAGAAGCCGGTCGGCGCCGGAGTTGAGCCATCTGGCGGTTGGGGCGTAGATGGGCTCGGCGGCTTTGACTGCCAGTACGCTCCCCAGTCCCAGCAGCAGGCCTCCGACGATGTCCAGCGGGTAGTGGATGCCCGAGGTGATTCTCGCAAAACCAATGTATGCGGCCATCGCCAGCATGACGGCGCCGGGCTTTCGCCAGTGCGCGAACACGCCGAATGCGAGGGCGAATGCCAGTGTCGCGGCGTTGGAAGGGAACGCCGAGTCGGTGTTATGGTAGAAAAGCATGTGGACCGTCTGAGTCGTAAAAGGCCGGGGTCTGAAGAACAGGTTGTTGAGCGCGAAAAGGATAATCATCGACGCGATCGCGGCCATGAGCGCGCAGATGATCGATCGGAAGGCCACTTCCCTTCCCTGGTGGTTTTTTGCTATAAGAAGCGTGGCGAGTGTCAGCAGGGTGAGAACTATCATCACTATGTGGTCGTCCGAGCCGACGCGGATGAGCCAGTCGAGCCATGAGTTCCTACCCGCGATGGAGTTGAGAAAGTGGAACATGGATCTGTCGAGCCTTATTATAAACTGAAAGATGGCTGTCATGTTCTTCATGATATCTGATTTTTCATACATGCGCATGGAGGTGGAGCTGTGAAGATAGCGATTGTGTCGCCGTATTCATGGGCTTATCCCGGTGGTGTCAATAACCATATCGAGGGTCTTGCGCGGCAGATGGCCGTTCGCGGGCACGAGGTTGTGGTGATCGCGCCGGACGAGGGAACTGCCGTAGATGGCGCGCGCTTCATCAGCGCGGGGCGCTCGCTCGCGCTCCGGGCCAACGGCTCGATAGCCCATGTCGCAGTGGCGCCAGGAACCAGGCGGCGGGTCTGCCAGGCTCTTCTGTCGGAAAGCTTCGACGTGGCGCACGTGCACGAGCCGCTTGTCCCAATGGTTTCAACCTCAGCCGTCCGCGCCGCCAGGTGCAAAGTTGGAGGGACTTTTCACGCTGGACGCGAGAGCGCCTCGATTGCCTACCGGTTGGGGAGCGCTCTGTTTCGCAGGCGAATCGAGCGCCTTGACTTCCGCATTGCCGTCTCAGAGCCCGCGCGCCTGACGGCTTCGCGTTACATGCCGGGAGAGTACGAGATAGTTCCGAATGGTGTGGACATGTCACGTTTCAATCCACGTACCGACGTCGCGAAGTCACGCGGTGGCGATCGCGAGATACTGTTCATCGGACGTAATGAGCCCAGGAAGGGATTGGACACACTGCTCGAGGCGTTTCCTCTCATTTGCGATGAGGTTCCCACCTGCCGGCTGTCGGTGATTGGCGCCGGATTTACTTCAGAAGGCGTCCGGCGCTCTTTGCCTCACGGGTTGCGCGATCGGGTCACTGTTCTTGGCTATGTCAATAACGAAGAGTTGCAGGCGCATTACGCGTCCTCCGACATCTTTTGTTCGCCCGCGCATGGCGGCGAGAGTTTTGGCATCGTGCTGATCGAGTCGATGGCGTCCGGGACGCCGGTGGTGGCGTCCGACATACCGGGTTACAGCGAAGTTGTCAAACAGGCGCCCGGGGGCCTGCTGTTCAAGAACGGGGACTCGCGGGATCTTGCCCGGGTTACTGTCAACATACTGCAAGACGACGCCTTGCGCGCGAAACTGCGAGAGGCCGGGCTCGAGGGTGTGCGCCAGTTTTCCTGGGAGCGCCTCGCCGAACGCCTGGAGCGAATCTATTCCGCTTAACTTTGGGGTCAGGTCTTTTTAAAGTTTAAGAGGGGTCAGGCACCGTCTACCTCTACGCAGTAAAGGTAGACGTTGTCAGACCCCTCTGGACGGACGATTGACTTTAAAAAAACCTGACCCCAAAGTTAAGCGATTTGTTGTATTATAATGTTGAAATTAACTTAGAGGAGGTTTTTATGTGGGGGATAATAGCAGTTGTCGCGCTGGTCGTCCTGTTCGTCGGTGGCATCATCCTGCTGTTCAACAAGCTGGTGCGGTACCGCAACAGGCTGGATAACGCGTGGCATCAGATAGACGTCCAGTTGAATCGAAGGGCGGATCTGATTCCAAACCTCGTGGAGACGGTGAAAGGTTATGCCGCTCACGAGAAGAGCACCTTTGAGATGGTCACCAAGGCGCGCTCCGCTCTGATGAGCGCGGGCAGCGTCGGTGAGAGCGCTAAGGCCGAAGGCATGGTTTCAGAGGCTCTCAAGTCACTGTTCGCGGTTGCGGAGGCTTATCCGGAACTGAAGGCGAATCAGAACTTTCTCGCTCTTCAAGAGGAGCTCTCCGGGACGGAGAACAAGATTTCTTATGCCAGGCAGTTCTACAACGACTCGGTGATGGCGTACGATATCGCGCGCCAGAAGTTTCCGGCAAACGTGATCGCGGGTATTTTCCGCTTCAATGAGCCGCGTGAATACTTCGAACCCGAGACGCCCGGATACAAAGAGGTTCCGAAAGTCGATTTCTAGAAAAGACGTCAGGTATTTCAGGGCGGGTTATATCGGTGGAGGAGCACTAAGAGTTGTACGAAGCGATATCTTCCAACAAGTGGAAATCTTTTCTGATGCTGTTTCTTTTCATCGTTTTTGTGGTGGGGATGGGTTACGTTATCGGGCTTGCGTGGGGAGGCACAACACACCCGGTGTTTGGCTTCGTCGGGCTTGGAGTCGCGGGGATCGTCGCTATTGGCATGGGGTTCGCCAGCTACTATAAGAGCGACAGTGTGGCGTTATCAGTGTCGGGCGCGCGGCCGATAGGGGATGACCCGCAATTCATAAGGTACCGGAATACCGTCGAGGGCATTGCCATTGCCGCAGGGGTTCCGACACCGCGTATCTACGTGATAGACGACGTCGCGCCCAACGCGTTTGCGACGGGACGCAACCCGCAAAACTCGGCGATTGCCGCGACTACCGGCTTGCTCGACATGATGAACGATCAGGAGCTGGAGGGCGTAATCGCTCACGAGATGTCACACGTGAAGAATTACGACATACTTTTTCTTTCCATGACAATCGTGCTTGTCGGTATCGTGGTAATGCTCTCGGATATTTTCTTGAGGACGTTCTGGTTTTCCGATAACGACAGTGACAGTGACAGCGGCGAAGCCGGGCTCATACTGATAGTCATTGGCATAGCGCTTGCCATTATCGCGCCGATAATCGCGCAGCTCATCAAGCTCGCTATCGGCAGGAAGCGAGAGTTTCTGGCGGACGCCAACGGGGCGCTTCTGACAAGGTATCCGTTGGGGCTCAGCTCCGCACTCGAGAAGATAGGCGGGGATGACCATCGTATGCGCAGAGCCAATAAGGCCATGGCGCACCTGTATATAGCGCAGCCGCTGAATCTCAGAAGCGGCAAGGGCAGCCGCATGAACAGGATGTTCGACACCCATCCGCCAATCGAGGAGCGCGTCGCGCGGCTAAACCGGATGGCAGGCAACTTTCAGGAAACCAGTGCAACAGGGGTCAGGTCTCAATACTGACCCCTGTTGCATTTATTGGATGGATCATGAACTCTCGTAGCAGGGCAATCATCATAGCGGTGCTGTTGGCCGCGCTTGTCTTTGCCGGCGGCTGTTCGTGGTTCCACAAGAACGACAAGTCTCTTAAGAAAAAGGGCGCGCGGGCGACAAAGCCCAGGCTCGCTAAATGTCCGCTCTGTGGCCTGACGCCCGTCGATCCTATCTTCATCCAGCGCCGTCCGGTCGCTATCAAGATAGAAAATGATCCGGCGGCGCGCCCGCAATCAGGTCTCGGCAGCGCGTGTGTCATCTACGAGGAGGAGTGCGAAGGTGGAATAACGAGATTCCTGGCTATCTTCCTTGACAGGGACGCATCCGCCGCCGGGCCCGTCCGAAGCGCGCGACCGGCGGATCTGGATATCACGTTCCCGTATGATGCGCTTTTTTGTCACTGCGGGGGCAGCCCTCCGGTACTGGCCATGGTCAAGCAATCAGGTATTGCCGATCTCGATCAGTTCGCGTATCCGGGCGCATACTGGCGTTCAAGCGATAGACGCGCGCCACACAATCTCTACAGCACGACCGCAAGGCTTAGAGAGGCGGGCGACACTCTTTGTCCGTATGAGGAAAACGCGATTTCTCCTTTCAGATTTTTTGCGGATGAGGAACAGGCGAAGATGGAGCGGGACAGGGCCGATGAAATAAGGCGCTCGGCGGCGAACGCGGCAAACCCTTCACCGGAGTACAAGCCTTCAATGACAGTTGTTCAAAATATCCACATACCTTACCTGTCGATCTGCGCCGTCGATTACGCTTATGATTCAACATCCGGCAGGTTCATGCGGCTGGTAAAGGGCGTGCCTCATATAGACAGGAACACGGGTAGCCAGCTTGCGGCCGATAATGTGATCGTTCAGTACGTGACGACCACGCCTTCCGGGCTGGTGGATTCACGCGGCGCCGACATGTCAAACCTGGGGATCGTCGGCAGCGGCCGCGCGCAGGTATTTGTCCGTGGCGCTTTGATAGACGCGAACTGGCGGAAGTTGTCGCGCGCCGATCACACTGCATACACCGACAACTCCGGCAAGGTGATCCGCTTCAAGCCTGGAACGACCTGGATCGAGCTGGTTCCGACAACAAAACAAGTCACCTTCAACTAAAAACGCAACAGTAGGGGTCAGGCCCCTTTGTTGCGTTTTCGCGTTGCAGATAACACACGCTATTGGATATTATGACATTGTTGGCTGATACACTGATGCGTACAGATAAAGGTGAATCATGGAAAGTGGTGTCGAAAAAGGTACGGACGCGGTAAAGAGAGGCCTCGCGGAGATGCTCAAGGGAGGCGTCATCATGGACGTCACCACCGTCGAGCACGCGAAGATCGCCGAGGATGCCGGGGCCGTCGCGGTCATGGCGCTCGAGCGCGTGCCGGCCGACATAAGGGCGGATGGCGGTGTTGCGCGCATGGCGGATCCAAACGTGATCCAGGGGATAATAGAAGCCGTGACGATACCTGTCATGGCGAAGTGCCGCATTGGTCATTTTGTCGAGGCGCAGACGCTCGAGGCTATGGGAGTAGATTACATAGACGAGAGCGAGGTTCTCACACCCGCCGACGAGGCGCATCACGTGGACAAGTGGAAATTCAAGGTTCCTTTTGTGTGTGGCGCGATCAACCTGGGGGAAGCGCTCCGCCGTATCGGCGAGGGCGCGGCAATGGTTCGTACCAAGGGCGAAGCTGGAACCGGCAACGTCGTCGAGGCGGTTCGCCATATGCGCGCTATTACCAGTGAGGTCGCGAGGCTTGCGACGCTTCCGTCAGAGGCGCTCATGAGCGCAGCGAAGGATCTCCAGGCGCCGTACGAGTTGGTGATCGAGGTCGCGCGAACGGGCAAGTTGCCGGTGGTAAATTTCTCCGCCGGAGGGATCGCGACTCCCGCGGACGCCGCTTTGATGATGCAGTTGGACGCTGACGGCGTTTTTGTAGGCTCGGGCATCTTCAAATCGGAGGATCCGGCAAAACGCGCGAAGGCCATCGTGCGGGCAACCACGCACTTCGAGGACGCTAAAGTGATCGCGGAAGTATCACGGGGTCTGGGTGAGGCGATGAAGGGTCTCGAGATAGGCAAGATAGACAAGGAGAACCTGATACAGTTCCGTGGCTGGTAACAACTTCACCATCGGGGTTCTCGCTTTGCAGGGAGCGGTGCGCGAGCACCTCTATATGATCGAGCGGTGTGGCGCCCGGGGGACAGGCATCAAGCGCCCTTCCGGGCTCTCGTGCGTGGATGGACTCATCATCCCTGGAGGAGAGAGCACTACGATTGGAAAGCTGATTGATGAGTATGGGTTCGCGGGCCCGATCAAAAAGCTCGCGGCTCTTGGTGTCCCAATCTACGGGACGTGCGCCGGGCTCATTATCGTATCCAGACGCGTGAGCGGAAAACACGAGATGATACTTGGTCTTGCGGACGTGGCTGTCGAGCGCAACGCTTTTGGAAGACAGGTGGATTCGTTCGAGAAAGACATTCATATACAGGGCATTCCTGATGAGGACATTTCATTCAGGGCGCTCTTTATCAGGGCGCCGGTGATAAAGGAGATGGGCCCGGGCGCAGTTGAGATGTCGCGCCTGGAGCAGGGCGTAGTGATGGCGCGTGAGGGCAACGTGCTCCTTGGGGCGTTTCATCCGGAGTTGACGGATGACACGAGGGTGCACCGGTATTTTCTGGACATGGTGGCGTCGGCGCGCGGCGCCAAGAGCGACACGGGGGTATGAGATGTCAGGGCATTCCAAGTGGCACTCCATCAAGCACAAGAAGGGCAAGGAGGACGCGAAACGCGGCCAGCTCTTCAGCAAGATGTCTCACCGCATCACGATAGCCGCGCGCGAGGGTGGAGGGAACCCCAACGCCAACACCGCCCTCGCGACTGAGATCGACGCCGCGCGCAAAGTCAGCATGCCCATGGAAAACATCAAGCGAGCTATCGCCAAAGGAACCGGTGAGCTCGCGGGCGGGCAGCTCGAGCACATGACTTTTGAGGGATACGCCGAGGGCGGCGTCGCCGTTATCGTTGACGTGCTGACCGACAACCGAAATCGAACCAGCGCCGAGGTGCGCAGGTCGTTCACGCGGGCGAACGCCAGGCTTGGCGAGACCGGGTCCGTGGCGTGGATGTTCGAGAAAAAGGGCGTGTTTCTGTTTAAGAAGTCTGTCGAGCATGACGAGGAGGAGTTGCTGAACATCGCGCTGGAGGCGGGCGCGGACGACCTCGATGGCGAGGGTGAATACTGGGAAATAGTCTGCGATATCGAGAACTTCGCGACAGTGAGGAACGGCCTCAAGGCGGCCGAAATCGAGACGGAGAGCGCCGAGCTCACAATGGTTCCCAAAACGACGATCCTGCTGGAGAAAGATGACGCGAAGAAGGTGTTGCGCCTCATTGACGCGCTCGAGGAGATAGATGACGTAAACGATGTGTACGCGAACCTCGATATCCCCATAGATGCGCTCGAGGAATCGGTTTGACCGGAGAATTCAAAGCACTGGGCATAGACCCCGGGATAACCAACACCGGCTATGGCCTCGTAATCGAGAGTCGTGACAAAATGAGGGCGGATGTCCACGGCGCCATTCGAACCTCCAGCGCCGCGGACATGTCGGATCGGCTTGATAAACTATACAGTGAGTCGAAGAAGATTATTCTCGAACTCGAGCCTGATGTGGTGGTTATCGAGCAGCTCTTCTTCAATGCCAATCAGAAGACGGCGATGGCGGTGGGCCAGGCGCGGGGCGTTATACTGCTCGCCTGCAACCACGCCGGCGCTCGATGGGTAGAGTACACGCCTCTTCAGGTCAAACTGGCTGTTGTCGGCAACGGGAACGCGTCCAAGGAGCAGGTTCGGTATATGATAATGACGCTTCTACAGATGCATGAGCCGCCCGTGTCGCTTCACGCTTGCGATGCGCTTGCGATGGCGATATGCCATCTGCACTCCCGAAGAATCCGCGAGCTCACCGGGACGCAAGAGGAACGGTAACAGATGATCGCGTACATCAACGGCAAAATAATTCAGAAGAACCCGGATCGTCTGGTCGTGCTGGTTGGTGGTATCGGCATAGAGGTCAGGGCGCCGGCTGGAACAATAGACCAGGCGCCGGGGGTGGGTGGCGTGGTCGCGCTTCACACATATCTTCACGTCAGACAGGATGTGTTGCAGTTGTACGGGTTCGATTCGCCCGCGTCGCGAGATTTATTTGTCAAACTCATGTCGGTATCAGGGTTTGGCGCCCAGAAGGCGCTTTCTGTGTTGTCGATTTTCCCGCATGACAGGTTTGAGACGGTGATAAGGATGGGAGACGCGGACGCTCTCACGATCATCCCCGGGGTTGGGAAGAAGGGCGCCGAGCGCTTGCTGCTCGAGATGAAGGACAAGGTTGACCCCTCGATCGAGGACGTGACGGGCCTTCCCCCCGATGGCCGGTTCGCGTTTAACGAAGCTGCCATGGCCATGGCGCAACTCGGATACTCGCGGCTCGAGGCGCACGAGGCGCTTAAAAAATACCCGTTCAAGGGCGAGGAGGCAACCGTCGAGGAGCTCTTGCAGTTTGCCATGAAGCAAATGGCATAGGGTCTACCTTTACTGCGTAGAGGGGTCAGGCACCGTCTACCTCTCCGTCTACCGCTAAAGCGATAGACGTTGCCTGACCCCTAACATGAAACGGAGTATTAAGGATGTCTGAACAGCACGGGAAAGGTCTCGCCGGTGAGGCGATATCGTCCGAGGAGAAGGCGATCGACCTTACCTTGAGGCCGCGTACACTATCCGAGTTCGTGGGTCAGGCCGCCAACAAGGAACAGTTGCGCATCTTTATCGAGGCCGCCAGGAACCGGGGCGAGGTTCTCGATCATGTGCTTCTGTCAGGCCCGCCGGGTCTCGGCAAGACAACTCTTGCCGGCATCATCGCCGCGGAGCTTGGAGTCGGCATGCGCTCGACTTCCGGTCCCGCCCTCGAGCGCCAGGGCGACCTCGTGGCCATACTTACCAATGTCGAGAAGGGCGCCGTCATGTTTATCGATGAGATACACCGGCTACCGCGAGTTGTTGAGGAGATCCTCTACCCCGCCATGGAAGATTTCCAGGTCGACATCATCATAGGGAAAGGCCCTGGCGCGCGTGATGTCCGCCTTCCGCTGCCGGAGTTTACGTTGATCGGCGCGACTACCAGAACAGGGTTGATCACGGCGCCGTTGCTTACGCGCTTTGGTGTGTCCTGCCGGCTTGATTATTATCCCCTGCTTGAGATGGAGGCTATCGTCAACAGGGCCGCGAGCATACTCGACATCCGTGTCGACGATACGGGCGCTCACGAGATCGCCCGCCGGGCGCGCGGGACTCCGCGCGTGGCGAACCGGCTTCTCCGCCGCGTGCGCGACTACGCTGAGGTGAAAGCCGATAGCGTTATCACCGGAGATGTGGCCGCGAGGGCCATGGAGATGCTGCAGATAGACGAGATGGGGTTGGACGTTCTCGACCAGGCTGTGCTTTGTGCCATAGTCGATAAGTTCTCGGGAGGGCCGGTCGGCCTCAAGACGCTTGCGGCTTCTATCGGTGAGGAGTCCGACACGCTTGAGGACGTTTACGAGCCTTACCTGATGCAGATCGGGTTTCTCAAAAGAACTCCAAGGGGACGGGTAGCGACCCCCCGCGCTTATGAACACCTGGGGCGCCAGCCCGAGGGCGGTGGCCTGTTCTAATGCCCTCGATCCTGCTGCACACGTGTTGCGCTCCATGTCTCATATACCCGCTGGCTCTCCTGGAAGAGCGTGGACTGGTTGTCACGCCTTTTTTCTATAACCCTAATATCCATCCATTTCGCGAGTACAGAGCAAGATACTTTGCCGTGGTGGATTACTGCGACGAGCACGGCCTGTCCTTGAAAGTGGGCTCGTACGAGATGGAGCGGTTTCTCGCGAGCGTCGGCGTTATCGAGCCACCAGAGCGGTGCGCGCGCTGCTTCGCTTTGCGCCTCTCGCGCGCCGCGGCCGAAGCCCGCGCGCATGGCATCGCCAGCTTTACAACCACTTTGCTGGTAAGCCCGCATCAGAACCAGCAGCTTATACGCGAGGCCGGTGAAGCCGCGGCTGCCGAGCACGGTGTTCGCTTCGTGTTCGAGGACATGACGAGCGGATACCGTGAGGCCACAGAGAAATCCCGGGAGGCCGGCATGTACCGTCAGGGCTACTGCGGTTGCGTCTACAGCGAAAAGGAACGGTATCAGAAAAGCGACCCGCCCCGCCGATGAGAACCGACATCTTCGACTATGACCTCCCGCGAGCCCTGATCGCGCAGGATCCTCTCCCGGAGCGCGACGCCAGCAGGCTCCTTGTCCTCGAGCGCGCCACAGGGCGGATATCGCACCGTGTCTTCCGCGATCTGCCGGAGTTGCTTGCCCCCGGCGACTGCCTGGCGCTCAACACAACCCGTGTGTTTCATGGTCGCCTCAAAGGAAGAAAGGCGCGGACCGGCGGCTCGGTTGAGCTTCTACTGCTCGAAGACAGAGGAGAGTCGGTGTTCAAGGCGATGGCGCGCGGCGCATCGCTGCGTCCAGGGATCCGTGTCCTGCTTGGCGACGGGACGCTCGAGGCCACTGTCACCGACGGCCTCGAATCGGGCGTCGTGACAGTCGAATTCAACAAGCGCGGCGAGGAACTCAATCGCGCTATAGCCGAACAGGGAGAGATGCCGCTTCCGCCGTACATCACTCATGAACTGGCGGACGCCGAGCGGTATCAAACGGTGTACGCGGAGCGTGAGATGTCGGCCGCCGCGCCGACCGCCGGGCTTCATTTCACAGACGCATTGCTGGAGCGGGTACGTCGCGCTGGCTTGACAATCGCCGGGCTCGAACTCGCCGTCGGCATGGATACCTTTGTGCCGGTGCGCGCGCGAATGGTCGAGGATCACAGCATGCACAAGGAGTGGTTCTCGCTCGACGAGGCCGCCGCGCGCGCGGTGAACGAGGCAAGGAGAAAAACCGGGCGCGTCGTCGCCGTCGGCACAACCTCGGTCCGCGCGCTCGAGTCATGCGCGGCGGAAAGCAGGCTTGTGACACCGGGGGAAGGTTGCACCGATCTCTTTATAACTCCCGGTTACCGCTTCAAGATAGTCGATGCCATTATCACGAACTTCCATCTCCCGCGCACGACGCTCCTCATGATGGTTTGCGCGTTCGGCGGGATAGAGCCGGTTCAGAGCGCCTACGAGGAGGCTATCCGCGAGGGTTACCGCTTTTACTCTTTTGGTGATGCTATGCTGATTCAATGACATCAAATGGTTTTTCGTTCGAGGTAACCGCGCTGGACAGAAAAACGGGCGCTCGCGCCGGAGTGCTCAGGACGCCGCACGGTGAAGTGCGCACTCCCTGCTTCATGCCCGTGGCGACGCAGGCTACAGTCAAGGCGATGCGCCCTGACGAGGTTAGCGACCTGGGTTTCGACATGGTGCTGGCGAACGCGTACCATCTCATGCTGCGTCCGGGGATCGAGGTGATAGAGCGCGCTGGGGGGCTCCATCGCTTCATGGGCTGGGATGGAGGCATACTGACCGACTCCGGCGGCTACCAGGTTTTCAGCCTCGGCAAGGACGTGAAGATCACCGCCGAGGGCGCTTCCTTCCGCTCGCACCTCGACGGCTCGCTCGTGTTTTTGAGTCCCGAGGAGTCCATGCGCGTCCAGTCCGCTCTGGGCGCGGACATCGCGATGGCGCTGGACGAGTGCCTCCCTTACCCCGCCGATCGCGCCAGGACGGAGCGTTCGGTTTCGCTTAACCTGGATTGGACGAGGCGCTGTCTTTCCTCTCACGACAATCCGCGCCAGGCGCTCTTCGGCATCGTTCAGGGCGGCGCTTATGCCGATCTGCGGCGGCGGAGCGCGACGGCTATGGCGGAGCTGGATTTTCCCGGATACGCCCTCGGGGGCTTCTCGGTAGGCGAG
Source organism: Candidatus Anoxymicrobium japonicum (assembly GCA_002843005.1). Taxonomy (NCBI): domain Bacteria; kingdom Bacillati; phylum Actinomycetota; class Candidatus Geothermincolia; order Candidatus Geothermincolales; family Candidatus Anoxymicrobiaceae; genus Candidatus Anoxymicrobium; species Candidatus Anoxymicrobium japonicum. The sequence goes on from PHEX01000004.1 coordinate 46,611, forward strand.
CCACGAGAGATGACGCTCGAGTTGATAGATGCGACCATCGAGAACCTGTCCTCAGACAGGCCGCGTTACCTCATGGGCGTAGGCGATCCCGAAGGCATCAATGCGTCGGTCGCTCTTGGGGTGGACATGTTCGACTCGGTGCTGCCAACGCGCACAGCGCGGAACGCCTCGGCGTGGATCGGTTCGGAAAGGGTCAATCTCAGAAACGCGGCGTTCGCCAACGATGACGGCCCACTGGATCCGGCGTGTGGTTGCTACACGTGCAAGAGGTTTACGAGGGCGTATCTGCGGCATCTGGTTACGGCCAAAGAGATTTTAGGGTTCCACCTGCTGACGGTTCATAATCTGTACGCTCTCTCCGCTCTCATGCGTGAGTTGCGCGCGTCGATCGAATCATAAGGTAGACGGAGCGGTAGACGGAGCGGTAGACGGTGCCTGACCCCTGCGTTTGGGTTAAATGACAAAGAGCAACCGATACATTATGATATGTGAGATTTGCGCCTGACTGACGGTGAGGACTCGATATTTGGAAGGGATTTGGCGAAAGTGACATTTTTAAGTGTTTTGGCGGCTGTTCATCCAGGTGTTGCGCTGGCCGCGGCGAGCTCTACCAAGAAACCGGTGACGGGCTTTGGGGCGTGGGGAATGTGGGTGATACTCGGCCTCATGTTCCTGGTGATGTACTTCGTGCTCTACCGTCCTCAGAAAAAGAGGGCGGCTGAGGCGCAGGACATGTTAGCCGAACTCGAAAAAGGTGACGAGGTAATGACTATCGGCGGCATTCACGGGATCGTCAAGAAGCTGTCCGATGACACTGTGGTCGTCGAGGTTGACAGAGACGTGCGCATGACCTTCAGCAGATCCGCGATCGCCCGCAACTTGACCGTCCGTGAGGCGGTAGAAGAGGAAGAAGAGTCTGCCGAAGAAGATGAAGAAGACGAATAAGACGAAAGGCCGACGTCAGATGGAGAATTCATGAGCAAAAAAACGAAAAACGTGATTTCAGTTGGCGTGATGATACTGATACTCGTGGGTCTCTATGCCATCAAGTTCGGCTTCGATATGAAGCCGCGCCTGGGCCTTGACCTGCAGGGAGGCATCAGCCTCGTGTACGAAGCCAGGCCTTCTAAGGGCAAGGTTCTCGACGCGGGAGTGCTCGAGAAGACCGTTGAGAAGATCAGAACCAGGGTTGACAAAATGGGAGTTGGCGAGCCTGACATTACGACGCAGGGGACAAAAAACGTTATTGTCCAACTTCCGGGCATTCACGATAAAAAAAGAGCGATCAATCTGATCGGTCAGACCGCGCAGTTGCAGTTTCGAATCGTTTCTGAATCCAAGTCCGAGAGTGAGGCCAAAAAAGACCCTGGCTGGAAAGTGACACCGGACGATCAGCGTCGGGAGGACAAGCCGGTGACGCTTGCCGGTCCTGATAAAGAAAAGGAAAAAGTCATCCTCAAGCTTGGGCCGACCCTCCTGACCGGTGACGCCGTTAAGCGCGCGGAGGTTTCGGTGCAGGAAGGCGCCTCGCAGGTGGATTTCGAAATGACCGGCGATGGCGCCAGTAAATTCGCGGATATTACAAAGGCGAACGTCAACAAGCAACTTGCCATAGTGCTGGATTACAAGGTCGAATCGGCGCCGAACATCAAGGAAGCGATTACAGAAGGCAAGGGAAATATTACCGGCAACTTTACGGACCAGGAAACCAAGGATCTTGTGATTGTGATCAACACGGGCGCGCTTCCCGTCGAGCTTACGCGCCTTACAGAGAACGACGTCACAGCGACACTGGGCCGCGACTCGCTGAAAAAAGGAGTCATCGCAGGATTGATCGGTATTGTTGTGGTGGTGCTGTTCATGCTGGTTTACTATCGCGTGCTGGGGGTCATCACATGCCTGGGACTGATGGTCTTCGGTGGCTTGATGTTTGGGTTCATCTGCGTGCTTGGTAGCTTTTGGACTCTGACGCTGGCCGGTGTCGCCGGCATTATCGTTTCTATAGGCATCGCGGCGGACTCGAGCATTGTTTTCTTTGAGCGGCTGAAAGAGGACGTCAAAGCTGGCAGGAGTATGCGCTCATCGGTGGATACCGCTTACAAGTCCGCGTTTCGCACTATCATAGCAGCCGATACGGTCTCGTTTACCACCGCCGCGATCCTGTATCTGTTCGCGATCGGGTCGGTGAAAGGATTCGCGTTGACCCTTGGGATTGCCACTATTTTCGATGTTTTCATCTCGTACTGTTTTGTGAGGCCTCTGACGTCTCTCCTGGCGGGCTGGAAGTTGCTGGAGAGGCCTGGCGCCATCGGTGCCTGTGTCGAGGCGGACTTGAAGGGAGGTGAGGCATGATGAGGCTCATCCCGAGACGCGCGAAAGATCTCAATATTATTGAACACAAGTACGTCTGGATCTCTGTGTCAATTACACTCATTGTCGTGTCGATAGTCGGACTGTTCATCCTCGGCCTCAATTTCGGAATCGATTTCACTGGCGGTACCGAGTTCAATCTCAGGGTCAAGCCGAAAACGAACATTTCAGTTGTAAGGGCGGCAACCGGGTCGGTCGGGTACGCCAGCGCGCAGATACAGTCCTCGGGCAATAACCAGTTTCTCGTGCGAGTGCCAAAGCTGGACGACGCGAAAACAGCACAGCTCACCGAGGCACTGAAAAAAAGCGGTAACATGGAAGAGTTGCTTGCGGAAAACAGTGTCGGTCCGGGGTGGGGTGGCCAGGTGACCCGGCAGGCGATTGTTGCGCTGATTGCCTTTCTGGTGGCGATCCTCATCTACATCAGCGTTCGTTTCGAGTTCAAGATGGCGATCAGCGCCATTATCGCCGTGTTGCACGACCTGGTGGTTACGGTGGGAGTTTACGCGCTCACCGAAAAGCAGGTGACGCCTGCGACTGTGATTGCGGTTCTGACGATCCTGGGATACTCGTTGTACGACACGATTGTGATCTTTGACCGCATCAAAGAGAACTCCGATCTGCTTACCAGACAGAGCAAAAAGACGTACTCACTGGTTGTGAACGAGTCCATAAACCAGGTGATGGCGCGTTCGATCAACACCTCGTTGACCACCTTGATGCCTGTTGTCACAATTCTTTTCTTTGGTGGGGAGACACTGAAAGCGTTCGCCTTCCCGTTGTTCATCGGAATTGCCGCTGGAACCTATTCGAGCATCTTCGTCGCGAGCCCATTCCTCGCGTTGTGGAAGGAGACTGAGCCTAAGTACAGGGCGTACATCAGCCAGGTCGAGAGGCGCAATATCCGCGACGCGCGCGAATCCGGCGACGCAAGCGCGGTAACGCCTGTTTTGAAAAAGAGTGCTGGAGCAAGGGCCTCTTCGGCGAGCGCTGGCGCTCGGAAAACGGTAACAGGAGCGCGAGACAAGAGGCCGCCTCCCTCGAAGCCGCAACCAAAACCCATGCCTAAAACTTCAACAGGTGAATCGGGCGAATCAACGCATGCGAGCAAGCCCGTGCCGAAGCCAAAGCCGGCGCAGGGCGGTCAGACGTCCAAGAACCTGGCGAAGTCGCGGACCAAAGGCCCCGGGAGCGGGAAGAAGAAAAAGAAGAAGTGATGACGGAACGGTCGCCTGGCGCTGAGAAGTTGTTCTCGATGACAGGGCGCCTTTTCTCGAAGAGCGGGCAGCGCCAGATCGAGAAGGCATACCGGGTCGCCTTGAAGTCGCACGGTGACCAGTGCCGGAAATCCGGCGAGCCGTATATTGTTCATCCGATCGCCGTGGCATCCACCCTCGCGGAGTTGGAGCTGGATCAAAACACCATCAGCGCGGCGCTTCTCCATGACGTGGTCGAGGACACTGGTCTCTCGATAGCCGATGTCCGCGATCAGTTTTCTGCGACGATCGCGGACATCGTCGATGGCGTTACAAAGCTCGAGCGGTTCAAGTTTGATTCGCGCGAAGAGCAGCAGGCTGAAAACATGCGCAAGATGCTCATCGCAATGGCTGGCGACGTGCGCGTCATGCTTATCAAGCTGGCTGACCGCCTTCACAACATGGAGACGATCGGCGCGTTGTCTCTCGCGCGCCGTCGCGAGATCGCCCAGGAAACCATCGATATCTACGCGCCGCTGGCGCACCGCTTTGGCATATCCCAGATCGAGTGGCGGCTCGAGGATCTTTCGTTCGAGGTTCTGCACCCCATGCGGTATGAGCAGATAAAGAGAATGGTCACTGAACGGCGTGTCGAGCGCGAGAAGTACATGCAACGCCTTACCGGACACATTTCGGACGAACTCAAGAAAAATAAGATAAAGGCGGACGTTTCAGGGCGCGTCAAGCATTTCTACAGCATCTACGAAAAGATCGTGAACCGCGGCATCGAGTTTGACGAGATCATGGACCTCTCCGCCGTGAGGGTTACGGTCGACTCGATCCGCGATTGCTACGCGGTTCTTGGAGTGATCCACGCTATGTGGATGCCGGTGCCGGGGCGCTTCAAGGACTATATCGCGATGCCGAAGCTCAACATGTACCGTTCCCTGCACACTGTCGTGATCAGCATGGAGGGTTGGCCGCTGGAGATTCAGATACGCACCCATGAGATGCACCGTACCGCCGAGTGCGGGATCGCCGCGCACTGGTTGTACAAAGAGCGCTTGCGCCGCGACCAGGGGGGCCGCAACTGGCTCAAGCAGGTGATGGAGTGGCAACAGGAGATCAAAGACCCGGCAGAGTTCATGAAGAACCTCAAGGTGGATATGTTTCAGGACGAGGTGTTTGTCTTTACTCCCGGCGGAAAACTGCTATCGCTTCAGGCGGGCGCGACACCGATAGATTTCGCTTACAGCATACACACCGAAGTCGGGCACAGTTGCGTGGGGGCGAAGGTGAACGGGAAAATGGCGCCGCTCTCCTGTCATCTCCATAACGGCGACATCATAGAGATCATGACTTCAAAGAACGCTTCCGGCCCCAGCCGTGACTGGCTCAATATCGTCGAGACGTCTCGCGCGCGCAACAAGATCCGTCAGTGGTTTTCCCGCGAGCGGCGTGAAGATGAGCGCAACGAGGGCAAGGAGGCGCTCGACCGGGCAATGCGAAAACTGGGCGTCCCGTTCAAGCGCAGGGAGGTTGCCAGAGTACTGACACAGTTTGCCGAGGATCAGCGCCTGACCGGGCTTGATGATCTCTACAGGCAGATAGGCGCGGGCCACGTTTCCGCGAACGTGATTGCCGGCAAGGCGTCGCAATGCCTGGCGGGTCATGAGAAAAAATCAGTAATGATCCCGGAGAGCGAGCCTTTGCCGAAGCAGAGGTTTGATGTGGAGGCTCGCGACGCGCGCTTGATCCAGCGCATAAAAGTTCACGGGATAGAAAACGCGCTGGTGCAGGTAGCTCGTTGCTGCTGTCCCGCTCCCGGAGACCCGATAGTAGGGTTTGTCACCAGGAGCAGGGGTGTTTCTGTCCACCGCAAGGATTGTAAGAATGTTCAGGATTTCTCACGAGAGTTAGACAGGCTTATCGAGGTCACATGGGAGAAAGAAGAGCCGAGGATCAAGGTGGTCGAGATATGCGTCGAAGCCTGGGACAGGCCCAGGTTGGTCAGGGACATTACGGCTGTTCTTGGTGATCAGGGCGTAAACATTCTCTCGGCGTCGTTTTCTTCGGACTCACAGCGCCTCTCGAGGAGCAACCTGATTTTTGAGATAGGCTCGAACACCCATCTGAAGGATATTTTCAAGGACATCAAAAAAATCGACTCAGTCATCGACGCCTACGACATTTAACTTTTGGGTCAGGCACCGTCTACCGCTAAAGCGGTAGACGTTGCCAGACCCCCCCTACGCAGTAAAGGTAGACGGTGCCTGACCCCTCTGGACGGACGATCGACTTTTAGAAAAAAGACCTGACCCCCAAAGTTCAATTGTTGTTTACTCTGTTACTATTAGGGCACATCGACAGGAAGTTCACGCGTGGAAAAATTATTCGTCAAGACGTTGGAAGTCGGGATGTTTCATACGAACTGCTATATCGTCATGGACAAAAGCTCATGTGATGGTTTTGTGATCGATCCTGGCGCCGAGGCGCGCAAGATAATCAGCGCGGTCACGGACGCTGGCGTCAAGTGCAAGGCCATACTGTGCACGCACGGCCACATGGATCATGTCGGCGCCGCCGGGAAAGTGGCGGAGGCTTTGAACGCTCGTCTGTTTGTCTCACGGATCGACTCGGGTGTTCTTGATGGATCGGCACGGGGCATAGGAGGAAGGCTAAGCTCGATGATTGCGGGGATGAAGTCGGGTGATGTGGAGCATCTCGAGGCTTCTCAGATTTTCGAGTTTGGCGCCCGCGAGATCAAGGTTGTGCCCACGCCGGGCCACACACTCGGCTCGATGAGCTTCATTGCGGGCGACAGCATCTTCTGTGGCGACCTGGTCTTTCAAGGTTCCATCGGGAGGACTGACCTCTCCGGTGGCTCGCTTTCGCAACTGCTTGCTTCCGTGCGGAAGCACGTCTGGACTCTTCCCGGCGACGCGCGAATATTTCCGGGCCACGGCCCCGCCACGACGGTGCGTGCCGAAAAAGCGACAAATCCGTATCTTCATGGCATCGAGAGGGAGTGCTGATGAAGTACCGCGCGCCAAAAGGAACTTTTGATCTCGTCTATCCAGATTCGGAGAAGGCAAACTGGCTTGTGCGCTCGGCGTGCGAAGTCATGGCTCTCTACGGCTATGAGAGGATAATCACGCCGATCATAGAGAGCGCCGACCTCTTCCGGCGCGGCATCGGCGATGATAGCGATATTGTCACCAAAGAGATGTATTCGTTTGAGGATCAGGGGGGTGAAAGCCTTACGTTGCGCCCAGAGGGGACGGCGCCTGTCGCGCGCGCGTTCATAGAGCGCGGGCTCGCCTCGCGAGGCCTTCCTCAGAAGTTGTATTATGCCGGCCCGATGTTCAGGCGCGAGAGGCCGCAGGCGGGGCGCTTCAGGCAGTTTTTCCAGGTTGGGGCGGAGGCGATTGGAAGTGTTGATCCTTTCATCGACGCTGAGATCATCGCGATATCCGATCACCTGTTCAAGCGCCTCGGACTATCCGGCTACACCCTTTTCTTGAACAACGTGGGTTGTGGTGAGTGCAGGCCGAAGTACATGAGCCGCCTCTCCGAGTTTTTAGGCGCCGTGATTCCTGCGCTTTGCGGGGAGTGCCAGAGGCGCGCTTCCTTAAACCCGCTGCGCGTTCTGGATTGCAAGAATGGGTCTTGCCGGCGCGCGGTTGCGGATGCGCCGACAATGGGAAGCTATCTGTGTGGACGGTGCCGGGAAAACTTCGACGCCGTGATGATGAGTCTTGATCGTTTGAGTATCACGTTTGAGATCGACGAGCGCATGGTGAGAGGACTCGACTACTACACAGGCACAGCGTTCGAGTTTCAGTTTGAAGGATTGGGAGCGCAAAATACGGTCTCGGCCGGAGGGCGCTACGATTATCTGATCGAGCAACTCGGAGGCCCGCCGACCCCCGGGGTCGGGTACAGTCTGGGGGTGGAGAGGCTTGTAATGGCGTTGGACGCTCAAGGCCTGGATCCGTGTGAGCGCTTGCGTCTCGACCTGTTCATAGCCGGCGCGCCGGGGGTGGATCGTGACCGCCTGCTGGATATCCTCGCCCGCGCGCGGGAAGAGGGCATCTCCGCGGACACCGATGTCATGGGACGCGGGCTAAAGGCGCAGATGAAGCAGGCCGACCGGATGCGGGCGCGTCTCGTTCTCATCATTGGGCCGGACGAGCTCGAGCGCGGAGAAGTGACAGTGCGCGACCTCGACGCGTCAGAGCAGTGGCAGATCCCGGTTGAGATGGTAATCGAAAAAGTGATCGATTTCCTAAAACGCATAATGGGGTCAAACCAAAATATGCGTTTTGTAACAGATAAATGATGGGAGCGCGCATAAAAACGCATATTTTGGTTTGACCCCATTATGCGTTTTTGCCTCCCGCTGTCGGGATCGAAAGGTGAATGAGAAGATGACAGATACGCAACGCTCAAACACACAACGCTCAGACACGCAGGTTTCCTTCCGGCTCAAGAGAGATGTCTTGTGCGGGGACGTGGATCTTTCGTGGGAGGGCAAGGATGTGACCGTGAACGGATGGGTCGCCAGGCGCCGCGACCACGGCGGTTTGATCTTTATCGATCTGCGTGACACAAATGGGGTTGTCCAGGTCGTGTTCAACCCCGCCGTGTCTGCGGAGTGTCACGCGATTGCCGGGGATGTCAGGCCGGAGTACGTGCTTGCCGTGCGCGGCGCCGTCTCTCGCAGGCCCGCGGGGACTGAGAACACCGAGTTGTCGACAGGAGCGATCGAGGTGCTGGCAAGAGATGTCGAGGTTCTGAACACCTCGCAAACGCCTCCATTTGAGATACGGGATGACATCAACGTTGACGAGAAGGTCAGGCTCGAGTACAGGTTTCTCGACCTGAGACGTTTTGACGCGCAACGCGCCATCAAGCTGAAGCACCGCATTGTCAGGGCGACTCGCGATTACCTGGACTCGCAACGCTTTATCGAGATAGAGACTCCACAGCTCTGCAAGAGCACGCCGGAGGGCGCGCGCGATTACCTGGTGCCGAGCCGCGTTCAACCGGGAAGGTTCTATGCGCTTCCGCAGTCCCCGCAGTTGTTCAAGCAACTGTTGATGATCGCCGGCTTCGACCGGTACTACCAGATAGCGCGTTGCTTCCGTGACGAGGACCTGAGGGCGGATCGTCAGCCGGAGTTTACCCAGGTGGACATGGAGATGTCGTTTGTTGACGAGGACGACGTCATCAACGCCGTTGACGAGCTTCTGGCAGGTGTTTTTGAGGCCGCGACAGGCGCCGCGATAGAGACGCCGATTGCCCGCATGCCTTACGACGAGGCGATTGAGAGCTACGGCACGGATCGCCCCGACCTTCGTTACGGGCTTCGCATGTCCACGCTGAATGACGTATTTAGAGGTACGTCTTTCAAGGTTTTTTCAAGCGCCATCGAGTCGGGCGGAGTCGTGCGTGGGATGCGCGTCGAGGGCGGAGGAAAGATGTCCCGCTCCCAATTGGATAACTGGAACGAGCGGGCCCGGGAGCTCGGCGCCGGTGGGCTCGCATGGTTCATCGTTGAGGACGATGGCCTGCGCTCGCCCGTTGCCAAATTCCTCTCTCAAGATGAAAAAGATGGGTTATCGAGCGTGATGAAGCTCATACCGGGTGACGCCGCGTTCTTGCTGGCCGGGGATCGCGGCGCGTGTAACGACATCATGCATCACCTGCGAGGTGGCGTAGCGGACGCGATGGGTTTGTGTGGCGCGGAGTTCAAGCTTGTGTGGATAGTCGATTTTCCGCTCCTCGAGTACGACAGTGTAGAGAAGCGATACAAGTCGCTCCACCACCCGTTCACGAGCCCCACGGCTGGGTCTATATCCACGCTCGACACGGATCCGCTTTCCGTGCGGGCACGCGCCTACGACATAGTGATAAACGGGATGGAGATTGGCGGCGGCTCAATCCGAATCCACCGCCATGAGGTACAGGAGCGCATGTTCCGCGTCCTGGGGATAACGCCCGACGAGTATGAGGCCAAGTTTGGATTTTTGCTTTCCGCGTTGCGTTACGGCGCGCCTCCGCATGGCGGCATCGCGCTGGGGCTCGATCGCCTGGTCATGCTGCTCGCTGGAAAAGACTCCATCAGGGACGTTATCGCGTTTCCCAAGACGCAGTCGGCTTCCGATCTGATGACCGGCGCGCCTGACGAGGTTTCGCCCGAACAGTTCCGCGACCTCGGCCTGAAACTATAGCAGGGGTCAGGCACCGTCTACCTTTCCGTCTACCTCTACGCAGTAAATTTATCAACTCCGCGCCGCGCTCGAGCGCTGATTCCAGGTTAGTTTGCTCGAGCCTTCGGGCGAGCGTCCACCACTCTTTGTCGTCGAGACGGATGCCGCGATCCTCGAGCAGCGACTCTATAACGCCGTTGACTTCGATTATCGAGAAGCACTTTTGCCGGTGGGCGGGGGAGATCCTCGCGAGCGCGTAGCATTGCCAGCGGGTCATAGTCAAAACCAGATCCGACGCGGACAGGCGGGTTTCGTTCACCGGAGAGGAGGTCGTGTCGCATGCCGGGATTCCGAGTTTTTCGAGCGACCTCAACGTTTCCGGATGAGGGGGCGAACCAGGCGCCGCTTCGATACCGCACGACTCCGATGTCAGGGCGACCGCCCGGCAGCCAAGGAGTTCCTCCGCCCGCCTGCGCAACACGCACTCGGCGATGACGCTTCTCATGATATTTCCAGTACAGATGAACAAAATACGCATCGTGGCAACGAGCATAACATACGAGTCCGCGGACTCGGATACACTTAACTTTTGGGGGAAACTCCAGAAGTCAAGGAGGGCAGTTGAAGATTATCGCGCACCGGGGCGGCCGTGGATTTGGCGCCGACAATACGCTCGAGGCGATGGAGAAAGCCGTTCGCGCTGGCGTGCGGATGATAGAGACGGATGTACGATCGACTGTCGACGGCAGGCTCTTGATATGTCACGACGGCACAGTCGGTGGCCGCGTCATCCGCCATACACCGTACGACGAGATCAAGAAGCACGCCCCGGATCGCCCGTTGCTGGATGACATTCTGGAGAGATTGGCCGGCTGGGTTGCCTTCAACTTAGAGATAAAGTGCGCGAACGCGCGAGATACAGGTGAAACGCTCGAAGCGTACGGCATCCTTAACGATACCGTCGTGACGTCGTTCAACAGAGACATTGTCCGCGAATACAAACACAACTATCCGACGGCGCCGACCGGGCAACTCTACCGCATGCCTTACGGGAACGAGAGAAAACTCCATCGCGCTCTTGACATCGGCGCGGAGTTCATCGCGCCGCACTGCAGCACCATAGACGAAGACCTGGTGCGCAGGGCGCATGAGTCAGGGCTGAAAGTCATCGCGTGGACGGTCAATGACGAGGACGAATTCAGCAGGTTGTACGGCTGGGGGGTTGACGCGATTATTACGGATCACTACTTCAAGATGCGAGATTTGTTGAAATAACGCAACAGTGGGGTCAGGCCCCAGTGTTGCGTTTTTCGTAGCCCGAGGGGTGCGACGAGTGCCACTCCCACGCGGTCTTCACGATGTCCGCGAGCCCGGGGTGCGACGGCGACCATCCCAGCGTTGATTTGATGCGCTCCGAAGAGGCGACGAGTTCCGGGGGGTCTCCCTCGCGGCGGGGTTCTTCGACTATCTCAAATTTCTTTCCCGATGTCTCTTTGACCGAATCGATTACCTCGCGCACCGAGAACCCGGCGCCGTTGCCGAGGTTGAAAACACCGCCATCGCCGCCCGCTTCCAGGTGTTGTACCGCGAGAATGTGGGCGCGCGCGAGATCGACGATGTGGATGTAATCGCGAACGCACGTGCCATCGGGGGTCGGGTAATCCGTGCCATATATTGACACCCGGGGCTCGAGGCCAAGCGCTGACGCAATCACCCTTGGGAGGAGATGGGTCTCAGGCGTGTGATCCTCGCCAAGGTTATGGACTGGATCGGCTCCGGCCGCGTTGAAATACCGCAAGGACGCGTGCCTCATTACTCCCGCCCGCGCCAGCTCCTCAAGCATCCACTCGACCATGAGCTTTGTGAGCCCGTATGGGTTGATCGGTCTGGTTGGGTCGGTTTCGAGAATCGGGGAGCGCTCTGCCGCGCCGTACGTGGCCGCGGATGAGGAAAAGACCATTGCCCGGCAGCCGCACTCGACAAGCGCGCGCATCAGGTTGACGCTGCCCGACACGTTAGTCCGGAAGTAATTGAGCGGCTCGGCCATCGACTCGCCAACCAGGCTACGCGCGGCGAAATGAATGCAGGCGTCAGGCTTGAATTGTTCGCACGCGCAGAGAAGCGCCGAGGCGTCCTCGATGTCGAGAATCTCGAGATCGAGCCCTTGAACGGCTTGCGGGTGTCCTTTGGAGAGGTTGTCCACCACGAGGATGTCATGCCCCTCGTCAGCCATTATGCGCGATGTGACTGAGCCGATGTACCCGGCGCCGCCTGTGACAAGGATTCTCATGGCGCTATAGTACCTTATGAGCGCCGTCGCCGGGCGTTGTGACGATGAACTCCGCGTCGCAGTGCGTCGCCTGCCAGTAAAGTCCAGGGACGCGTCGCGTGTAGCGCTCAACGTTCTCGCGCCTGATGAGCGCCACCACGCACCCGCCGAAGCCCGCTCCGGTCATGCGGCATCCGATTACTCCCTGCTGCTCGAGAGAGATTTCCTGAAGCGCGTCCAGCTCCTCACACGAGACTTCAAAAAGGTCGCGGAGGGACTCGTGAGAACGGTTCATTAGATGGCCGAGGGTAACGGCGTCGCCTCTTTCCAAGCAACGGGCGGCCTCCTCGACCCTGGTGTTCTCATAAATGACGTGTTCGGCCCGATGGGCAAGCGTTTCCGGCAGCGAGTATCGGGCGCGCTCGAACTCGGAGATTGTCACTTCGGACAGGTTGCGTTTCGGGCCGAGCCGCTCGGAGAGAAGGAGCAGCGCTTCTGAGCACTCGCGCCTGCGCGTGTTGTAATTCGAGTCGGTGAGCGAGCGCCTGACGCCTGTGTTGCCGATCACGACAACGATGTCCTTGAGGTTGTACGGGATATGGCGGAAATCCATGGTTCCGCAGTTCAAGAGGATTGCGTGGCCTTTCCTTGCCATTGCCACGGCGAACTGATCCATTACACCGCAGGACACCCCGACGAAGTCGTTTTCCGCCCGCCTTCCGAGCCGCATTGCGTCAATTGGGCTCATCGGACAGCCAAGACTTTCCATGCCGATAGCGGTCACCACTTCAAGCGAGGCGGAAGAGGAAAGCCCCGAATCGAGCGGGACGTCGCCGAAGTACAACGCGTCAAACGACGGCAGCTCACCGCGGATCTCGCGGGAGTAGAAGTAGACTCCCCTCACGTAATCCGCCCAATCGCCTTGTTTGCTGATATCCGCGAGGAAAATGCGGGACTCCGTATCGACGCTGGCGGAGTAGAGCCTAGCGGGAGACAGATCGGACTTCCTGATGAGCATGTAAGTCCCCTGCTCGATTGCCATGGGAAGAACGGCGCCGTCGTTATAGTCCGTGTGCTCGCCGATGAGATTCACGCGCCCGGGCGCGAAGTATGTGTCAATGGCGCCGCCGCGCCCGAACCGCGCCTCAAATTCCAGTAGCATTTTTCTGTTTTCCATCGCGTCAAACACTCGCTCTCCCGACATAAAGAGATGTTCTTTAGATGATGACATATATTAT
>PHEX01000005.1 GCA_002843005.1 Candidatus Anoxymicrobium japonicum
ATTTATTTCACAACTGTCATGCGCTTGAACTCTTGCTCGTCTATGACCTGCACGCCCAGACCGATCGCCTTTTCGAGCTTGGATCCCGGATCGGCGCCGGCGAGCAGAAAATCGGTCTTCTTGCTGACGGAGCTCGAGACACGTCCTCCAAGGCCCTCTATTATCGCCGAAGCGCCCTCGCGAGTGAAATCCTCCAAAGCGCCGGTGAGCACAAACGTCTTGCCGGCAAGCGGGCATGCGCCCTCTGCGATCCGCTCGTCTGACATTCGCACACCGGACGCGCGCAACTTCTCTATCAACCGCGCGTTCTCTTCCTGGTGAAAGAAAAAGGCGATGCTCTTTGCGATGCGCGGGCCAATCTCCCTGACGCTCAGCAGATCGCTCTCGTCAGCGGCGGCAAGCGCTTCGATTGAGCGAAAGCGCTCTGTGACGACCTTCGCCACGTGACTGCCGACATGGCGTATTCCCAGCCCGAAAACCAGTCGCCAGAGAGGTCTGTCCCTTGCCGCGTCAATAGCGTTGACAAGGTTATCCGCGGCCCTGTCTTTGAAACCCGGGAGCTCACCGACACGCTCGCGTGTCAGGTTGAAGATGTCGCCGACGTCTTTGACAAAACGTTTCTCGAGGAGCTGCATGACGGTCGCCTCGCCAAGCCCCTCTATATCCATGGCGATGCGGCTGCCGAAATGCAGTATGCGCTCAAACGCCCGCCCGGGGCAGTTGACATTGACACAACGTGTGACAACTTCGACCGCCTCGCGCTCGATGCGCGATCCACAGACAGGGCATCGTTCGGGCATCCTCCAGGACATGGCACCCGCGGGACGGGCGTCCTCTATGACGCTCGCTATCTCGGGGATAACGTCTCCCGCTTTGCGAATAATCACGCGATCGCCCACTCGCACATCTTTTCGGCGAACCTCGTCCTCGTTATGAAGTGTAGCGTGAGTGATCGTCGAGCCAGCCACAAACACCGGCTCGAGCACCGCAACGGGAGTCAGGGCGCCGGTGCGTCCAACGCCGAGTATTATGTCGATAACGGTAGTGGACTTTTCCTCGGGAGGAAACTTGAACGCTATAGCCCAGCGAGGGCTCTTGCTGGTGGCGCCCAGCGCGGACTGCTGATCGAGCGAGTCAACTTTGATGACCACGCCGTCAATCTCGTACGCGAGCGTACGGCGCTTTTCCCGCCACGCGGCGCAAAACGCCATGGCTTCCTCTATATCCGCCACCGTTGCGCTGTGCTCGCCAAGCCTGAACCCCAACTCTCCAAGATAAGACAACATCTCGGAGTGCCTGGCAGGCAACGCCCCGGATGAGTACGTTATCCCGAAGGTCGCCATCGACAGATTTCTTTTTGTCGTAACAGCCGGATCGAGCTGGCGCAGCGAACCAGCGGCCGCGTTCCTGGGATTGGCGAACAGCTTCTCCCCACTCTCGAGGCGCTCTTCGTTCAGTCTCAAAAACGAAGCCTCGGGCATGTAAACTTCGCCCACGACCTCGATCACATCCGGGACCGCTTCCGTCAGTAATCTGAGTGGTATCGCCGGGATCGTCCTGAGGTTCGCCGTGATATCTTCGCCCACCTCTCCATCCCCGCGCGTCGCGCCCCGCGTGAACAGGCCGTTCTCGTAGGTAAGGGCCACCGCCAGGCCATCGAGCTTCAGCTCGCAAACAAACCCGACGTCAGACGCATCGTGGCTCAAGCCTTTACAAACACGCCCGGAGAACGCCTCGAGCTCTGAAGCGGACACGGCATTGTCCAGGCTCATCATGCGGCCCCTGTGCGCCACCGGCTTGAATCCGTCGGCGGGCGGAACGCCGACCCTCTGCGTGGGAGAATCGGACGTGACGATCTCAGGGTGTCGCGTCTCCAGATCGAGAAGTTCCCGGTAAAGCTCGTCGTACTCGGCGTCGCTTACAACGGGGTCGTCCAGCGCGTAGTACCTGTAGATATGGTAGTTGATATCCTTGCGAAGACGCCTGGCATGAGCCTGTACATCATCTGGCAACTGCTCGGTCACGCGCTGCTCCCGGCTGTAGCGTCCACTATAACTTCCTGCAATCTGTTGGAGGCCAGAATATGACAAGGGCCTTGCCGGTCACCTTGCTTTGCGGCACTGACCCAAACGTCCTCGAGTCAAAAGAGTTCTGCTCGTTGTCACCCATTACAAATATATGATCATCCGGGACAAGCGTTGTATACGCTTTCGGCACATATCTGTTCGTGCTCTTGTGAACATACCTGTCGTTGACCACTATCCGGTCGTTTTCTACTCTCACCCGGTCACCGGCAAGCGCGACCACACGTTTGATCAACAAGTCGGGGCTACCCTCAATGTCCTTGAGAACGACCACATCCTCACGACTCGGTGTGGTGTTGCCACGGTACGGAACAATGAAAACCCTGTCGCAATCGTGCAACGTCGGCATCATTGATTCGCCGTGCACGATATACGGCCGCCCTACAAAAGCAATCAAGAGGAACACCGCCAGGAGGATTAAAAATGGAACCAGCATTATGGCGCCGGCCCCGGCGATGCCGAGACGGCGCAATGCCGTTCTTTCAGACGATTCGGAAAGCTGAGCGGGCGGCACCGGTCGACCGGGATAAAAACGCGGCGGCAACTGGCTGCTTGGCGCGGGCGAGCGCCCCTGTTGCCATGACTTGTCTTGCCGGATAGGTTTTTTCGCTTTCCACATCAACTCTCTCAAGATTACCTCATATTCGTCTCGCTAATTCGTGGCTTAGTCCAGCAAGCTGAGGAATGGTACACAACGCCACGTTTCCTGCGCTCGTCCGGCAAGACAGTATCTTCCTGGTGAAAAAATTAATATATCTCCGCCAGGTGGTTGAATTCGTCAGTCATGTGGTATAAATTCTACGATTAGTGGTAAGCATGCGGCTTGCGATGGCGGATATTTGTGATGGGACTGAAAGCCCCCTTTCGAGGGCTTTCTCTTGAAAAAACGCAACACAGGGATCGTACCCCTGTGTTGCGTTTTGCTCTTTTTGTCTTGACAATGGAGAACACATGAAAACCATTCTAATCTCTGATTCGGCGGCGCTGGGCATAATGGAGGTCAGGCCGGAACCAGCCTGGCGGGTGCGGCTGACCGGCCTGCGCAACAAAGATCTCCTTGCGCCGGACTACGGCGCGATGCATGTGGCCGCGTTCCTGAAAGCGAGCGGGCGCCGGATTCATGTCGCCAACTTGATCGCCGATGTGCACGACAGCGCCGCGCTCTTCACCGAGCCAAACACGAAACCAGACGAACTCTCCGGCTCAGGCATAGCGAAGCATGAATCAGCGCATGCTTCCAGGCGTTACCTCTTTGATACACTTGCCGACATCGACCCGGACGTGATCCTGGTTACGCTCTCTACCTACAATCTGGCGCTCTACACACGCAGCCTTCTCGGGGAAATCAAAACCGCGTGCCCTGGCGCCACGCTTGTCACCGGCGGCATCTACTCCACCATGCACCCGGAGGAGATACTCGCAGACGGTCACGCCGACGTGGTCATCCGTGGCGAGGGAGAACTGACCGCATCAGAGCTTCTGGACCGGCTCGCGGGCGGCCGTGACCTCGATGGGCTAAAAGGGGTCAGCTATCGACAGGGTGCGCAAGCGTATCACAACGCGCGCCGATCGCCAATCGCAAACCTGGACGCTCTCCCGCACCCGTACACCGTCAGCGATGAGTTCAACATATCAACTCGCTTCAATATCCTGTCGGAGTTGCTGCCGGAGGGAGACTGGATTCCCGGCGCGGGCTTTCTGACCTCGCGCGGTTGCCCCGAGGGCTGCTCTTTCTGCCTGGATCCGGCGATCAACGGCAGGCGCGCGCGCTTCCACTCGCCCGCATACGTTCGCGAAGTTCTCGAGTTCTGCGCGGACAGGTTCAGCGGCGGGGCAGGCGCTTTCTTTTTTGGGGACGCGGCGTTCACCTTGAACAAAAAACGGCTTGCCCGAATGCTCGAAACGCTGAAAGGCCTGCCGTACACCTACCAGATCCAGACACGCGCCGATTACCTGGACACCCCAACCATCGAACGCCTCGCAGCCAATGGTTTCACCAACGTGGCAATTGGCGCGGAGACGTTCAACGAGGACATATTGCGCACAGTCGTGCGCAAGCGCCTCGAAGTGCGCGACGTGCTCAAGGCCGCGCGCGCCGTATCCAGAGCGGGCATGAAGCCGATCTTGACGTTTATAATCGGGCTGCCCGGTGAGACCCGCGAAAGCGTGATGCGAACCCTCGAGATACTTAGAGAGAATGGCCTTTACGACGCCACGTTCTTCCCGCTCGTGGTGTTCAAGGGCACGGCGCTGTTTGATGAGTTCAAGGCGCGTGTGACGCCAGAGGAGATGGAGAACCTGCGGCTGAATCCATCCAGCGAAGAGTTTATATCCGTGAGCGATGAGTTCCCGAGGGCGCAGGAGCTCATGGATTTCACGGAGCAGGTGAACACTGAACTGCTGTCGTCGCGCCCAACCGCATTACCGTGATGTTTCTCGACCAGGCCAAGTTCCGCGCCCAGCGGTAACAGGGCTTCCAGTCGAGTGAGCGCAAAGTTGTATCCAGAAAACCCGATGCGGTATATTAGACTCATGACGCGACACGGGAGAGACGATTGATGTCTGATTCGATGAAGTTTCAGGGGTGCTACCTGCATCCGCAAAGGCCGGCAGATCGAAAATGCGTCAACTGCGAACAGCCTATCTGCGCGCTCTGCGAAGAAGAGAGTTGTGAAGCGCTCTTGTGCCTTCCATGTAAAGAGAAATTGGAAAAACTCAAAAAACCTGGTCTGTCCAAAGCGGTAAAGGACGCTGAAGTCGCTCCCGCGCCGAAGCGCCAGACCCCGTTTGCCGTGGGCGAGCTGACTATCACGGAAGAAGGTCGGGTCTTTGCGCCTTCGGTCGAGCAGAAAGACGAAGAAAAGACGGCGCATGTGAACGGCGCTGAGCCACCGCCCGAGAAAGAGCAACCCGCGACCAAGGAGATCCCGGCCAAACCAAAAAAATCGAGCGCCGCGAAAACCGCCGAAGAAGCCCATGACGTGAAACCCGCGAGAAAGCGCGCCGGTTCCGCGTCCCGCGCCAGGACAAAATCCGAGAAACCGCCTAAACCGCCTAAAGAACACAGGGAGCGAACCGGGCCACTCTACCAGCTCGTTTCCGCAATCCCGTTCGGCGTGGGCGCGGCTGTCGGCGTTTCGTGCGTATGGTTGGTTGTCACGTTCCTTGCGAAGCAGTGGAGCCAGATCTCCGTCCTGACCACCGGCATGGTAGTTCCCTGGGCCCTTTACAAAGGAACGACCATGAGAAAACGGCATGGCAAGCGAGTCTGGGCTTCTCCACTTCGACCTTTGTGGACAGGCGTCACCTCGCTCACTGTCGTTGCAGCCATCACGCCGCTTCTCGAGTTCATCGCCTACAAGATCATCTACGGGACAAACTCGTTGAGACTGCCTTTCAGCGATTTTATGACGAGGTACTTCACTGCGACAGATTGGATCCTGGTTGTCTGCGGCATGGCGCTGGCTTTCATCATGCCTTTCATCCTCGTCTCCGGGGAAGACTGGAAGAAGCCGGATTAGCCAGGGGTCAGGCACCGTCTACCTTTGCGTCTACCGCTACGCGGTAGACGCAAAGTCAAAAGTCCAGGGCGAGGGGCTACTGGCGTATCATGTCTACCCTTTATCACATCCTGAACCGCGTGTACGCGGAAGCGAGGGGATTGTACCGCTTGCCGTGAACCACTCCGCGAGCGAGCTTCTCGAGCAGGTCGCCGGGGCCGTCAAAATCGTCCATCTCCACGTACGCGGCGCCCAGGCGCGTCGGCTCATGGGAGTCGCTGCCCGCCCCGCGCGCAAACTTTTTTCCCACGAGAAATCTTCGAGCCAGCGCGTTGGCTATCGGCAGGCGCGGCTTTCCGTTGAACTCCTCGATGATATCTATCATGTCATCGAGCGCCTCCAGGTCTTTGGCTTTGAGCCTCTTCAACTTGAGCAGGTCAAAGGGGTGCGGCACATAGACTAGCCCGCCCTGCGCGCGGATGCGCTCCATGGTCTCGACCGGGCTCAGGTGGTCGGGAATCCACTCCTTTAGAAACAACCCGCAAATCTCGCCGTCTGTCGTGCGGACTTCCTCGCCCACAAGGATCCGCGGGGCCCACTCGCCACGGGCGCGGGACTCCTCGGCGAGGCGCGAGAACTCGAGCGCACCCTCGATGACATCGTGATCCATTATCGCGACAGCATCCACGCCGCGCTCCCGGCACGATGCGACCAGGCGCTCGAACGTGATGATCGAATCCGGCGAAAAAACTGTGTGGACGTGAAAATCAACTTTCATTTCTTTCTCCGCGGGTGGTCAGGTCTTTTTCTTAAAGTCGGCGGTCCGTCCAGAGAGGCCTACCTCTCCGTCTGCCTTCACTGCGTAAAGGGGTCTGGCACCGTCTACCGCTAAAGCGGTAGACGTTGCCTGACCCCACAGTTAAGCAGCGAGTTCCAGATGACCATGCCGTCCGTGGAACCGAGATCATCCTCCGCCGCGCGCTCCGGGTGCGGCATCAAGCCGAGCACGTTGCCCTCGGCGTTGCATATGCCCGCGATGCTTTCCATCGCCCCGTTTGGGTTGAACTCTTGTGAGATGCTTCCTTCAGGTGAGCAGTAGCGGAAAACAATCTGCCCTTTTCGTTTCATCTCCTCGAGCTCATCGTCTGGCGCCTGATAGCTCCCCTCGTTGTGCGCGATGGGTATCCTGAGCACCTGTCCCTCGCGGGCGGCCGAGGTCCACGGCGTGCCGGTGGTTTCAACCCTGATGTCCACAAAGCGGCAGATGAACTTGAGCTCGACGTTCCGCATTATAGCGCCGGGCAACAGTCCCGCCTCGAGCAGTATCTGAAATCCGTTGCATATCCCGATGACCAGCCCGCCGCCGTCCGCGAACTTCTCGATGGTCTTCATCACCGGCGAGAAACGGGCGATTGCCCCTGTCCTCAAATAATCCCCGTAGGAGAATCCACCAGGCAGCACCAGACAATCGTATCCCGAGACATCCACGTCCTTATGCCAGACGTAACCGGCATCCTGCTTCAACACGCTCTCGAGCACGTAGTGGCAATCACGATCGCAGTTCGACCCGGGAAACACGACAACCCCGAACTTCATCAAACTTCTACCTCCATCCGGTAGTTTTCGATGATCGGATTGGCAAGGAGCCGTTCGCTCATCTCGCCCAACCGCTTCTCGAGCGCGTCTTTGTCGTCGCCGGTCATCTCGAGCTCCATGTACTTGCCCACACGCAGATCGAGCACCTCGTCGTATCCAAGCGACTTCAGCGCGCGAAGCACGATCTTGCCCTGCGGGTCCAGTATGCCTTCCTTGAGCGTGATGTATACCCTGGCGCTTGTCACCTCATGCCTCCTTCAGTCTCGTATTCCTTGCTACCTGACGTCTAAAGATTCCAACCGCGCGAAGACCTCGTCGAGACGCCTCAGCGATCCTGACAGGTCGAAACAGAAATCTATCTCCTCCGGTGAGAGGTACTTGCCTACCTCCGCGTCGTGGATGAGCCCTTGCATGAAATCTTCCTCGCCGCGCGCCGCCCGCATCGCGTTGCGCTGAACCATATTGTAAGCATCCTGCCTCGTGGCGCCCTTGCCGACAAGCGAGAGCAGTATTTTCTCCGAGAAAACCAGGCCCTGTGTAAGCTCGATGTTTTTTTCCATCTTCCACGGATAGACCACGAGCTCCCTCGTCAACACAATAAACTTGTTCAACACATAGTCGAGCAGGATCGTGCTGTCAGGGAGTATCACACGCTCCGCGGAAGAATGACTGATGTCGCGTTCGTGCCAGAGCGGCATGTCCTGCAGCGCGACCTGCGCGTTGGCCCTTATGACACGGGCGCACCCGCACACCCTTTCGCAGATGATCGGGTTGCGCTTGTGTGGCATCGCCGACGAACCTGTCTGGCCCTCGCGGAACGGTTCCTCGACTTCCATCACCTCGGTCTTCTGCAACGCCCTGATTTCAGTCGCGAACTTCTCGAGCGATGACGCGGAGATGGCAAGCGCCATCATGAACTCGGCGTGACGGTCTCGCTGAATTATCTGGTTGGACGCCTCGGCGGGCTTCAGCCCAAGTTGCTCGCACACGTACTTCTCCACGAACGGGTCGATGCTGGCGTAAGTCCCTACCGCGCCTGATAGCTTTCCAACAGAGACGGTTTCCTTCGCCCTCTTTAACCTGTCCAGGTTGCGTCGCGTCTCGAACGCCCATACCGCGAGCTTGAGCCCGAAAGTTATCGGCTCGGCGTGGACTCCGTGGGTACGCCCCATCATTGGCGTGTCGCGGAACTCGAGCGCGCGATTTTTGAGGATCCCCAGGAGATTGCTGGTGTCCTCGATGAGTATGTCCGCGGCGTCGCGCAACTGAACGGCGAGTCCTGTGTCAAGCACGTCCGAGGATGTCATGCCGTAGTGAAGCCACCTGGCCGGCGGGCCTATGTTCATGGCGAGATTTTCGATGAAAGCGACCACGTCATGCCGTGTTCGCTTCTCGATCTCAAGCACCTTCTCGACATCGAAGCTTGCTTTCCGCTTTATCAGCTCGAGGTCGCCCGGCGGGACAATGCCGAATTTCGACATCGCTTCAGCCGCAAGCGTTTCGATCTGCAGCCAGTTGTGCATGCGCGCCCGGTCGCTCCATATATCTTTCATGCCGGGAAGGCTGTATCGCTCTATCATCGGCTGCCTC
The DNA here is from genome assembly GCA_002843005.1 of Candidatus Anoxymicrobium japonicum. Lineage (NCBI taxonomy): Bacteria > Bacillati > Actinomycetota > Candidatus Geothermincolia > Candidatus Geothermincolales > Candidatus Anoxymicrobiaceae > Candidatus Anoxymicrobium > Candidatus Anoxymicrobium japonicum. The sequence goes on from PHEX01000005.1 coordinate 8,771, forward strand.
CTTCAGCAAGCGTCTTCCTGTAATCCTTCAGCTTTTTTCTGATGCCGGGATCTTTGATAGCAAGAATACGGGCGGCAAGCACCGCCGCGTTCTTCGCGCCACCAACCGCGACCGTGGCGACAGGAATGCCCGTTGGCATCTGAACCATCGAGAAGAGGGCGTCTATTCCACCTGGCATCCCCGAGTCGAGAGGAACGCCGATGACCGGCAAATCCGTGTGGGACGCGACCACTCCCGGAAGCGCGGCGCTCATGCCGGCGCCCGCGATGATCACTTCAGCCCCCGCGGCTTCCGCCTCGCGAACCGCGTCGAGCACCTTTTCGGGCGCCCTGTGGGCCGAGGCCACAACGATCTCGCAAGTTATGCCAAGCGCGCCAAGCATCTCAGCGCTCCCGTCCATCATTGGAAGATCGTTCTCGCTTCCCGTAATGATAAGAACATTTATCGCGTTCATCTCGCCTCCAGCCTCACTTTTTTCTCTGCCGCGCGCGCTGTTATTAAAGCGCGCGGAACCCTATGTCGGTCCGGTAGTGCATCCCTTCAAAACTGATCCTTTCGGCGGCCTCGTAAGCCAGGCCGCGCGCCTCGGCGAAGTCCTTGCCAGAAGCGACCACATTCAGCACCCTGCCTCCAGAGGTTACCACCTCTCCGTCCTCCAGCGCGGTTCCGGCATGAAAAATTTCGACCTTTGAATCGGTGGCGGCGGCCACGAGGCCACGGATAGGAATTCCAGTCGAGTATTTTCCCGGATAGCCACCCGAGGCTATGACCACGCACACGCAATACTCCGGCGACCAATCCATCTCGAGGCTCGAAACCGTGCCGTCTATAGTCGCCCGCAACGCGGGAACAAGATCGCTTTTCATCCTCGGCAGCACCGCCTGCGTCTCCGGATCGCCGAACCGCGCGTTGAACTCCAGCACCTTCATGCCGTCAGATGTGAGCATCAATCCCCCGTACAGCACTCCGCGGTACGGAACGCCCTCGTCACGCATGGCGATGACCGTCCCGTTCATGACCTGCTCGTGTATCGCGGCCTCACAAGCCGCGTCGAGCAACGGAACCGGGGAGTAGGCGCCCATGCCACCGGTGTTGGGCCCCTGATCGCCGTCGAACACCCGCTTGTGATCCTGTGACGGAACCATGTGCGCTACAGCCTCGCCATCCGAGAGGGAAAGAATCGACACTTCCGGCCCTTCCATGAACTCCTCGATAAGCACTTTCGCGCCGGACTCGCCGAACACATTCTCAACGAGACAGTCCCGCAACGCCTCCACGGCCACCTCGGCGCTCTTCGCGATAATTACCCCCTTGCCGGCCGCCAGCCCATCCGCCTTGACGACAAGTGGCGTCTGCTGCGATTCGACGTATTCTCTGGCGTCATCAAAGTTATCGAAGACTTTCGCGCGACCGGTTGGGATGCCGTGATCCTCGAGAATCCTCTTCGCGAACTGTTTGCTTCCCTCGAGCCGGGCCGCCTCGCGAGAGGGGCCGAACGCCCTCAAGCCTCGCTCCTCGAAGTGATCCACGATACCGGCTACCAGCGGCGCCTCGGGCCCGACAACAGTCAGATCAATGCCCCACTCCAGAGCTATCTTCGCGACCGCGCGCGCGTCGGCGACGTCGGCGTTGACGCACTCGCCTATTTGCCGCATGCCGCCGTTGCCCGGGACAAAAAGGATGTCGCTAACTAACGGGCTTTGTGAGAGCTTCCAGGCGAGGGCGTGCTCGCGGCCTCCGCTCCCGACAATCATCACCTTCAACGGCATCTCCCGCTTCTTCTAATCAGCCTGGCAGGGAGACTCAAAATCCTCCCGGAAAAGGAAAGGTCCCTCCTCTATCGGCTGCTTGTACTCCTCACGAGCAACTATCGTCTGGCTCCTCTTAGGACCTACCGAGATAATCTCGACCGGGACGCCAACGCCCTGCTCGACAAACTCCACATATCTGCGGGCTTCGGAGGGAAGATCGTCGCGTTCGGTCACGCCCGAGATGTCCGTCCGCCACCCGGGCAACTCTATGTACTCGGGTTCGCACTTGTGAAATATCGTCTGGTGCGGTGGAAACTCGTGGTATATCTTGCCCATGTACGAGTAGCCGACGCATACCTTGATCCGGTCGAACTCCGACAGCACGTCGAGCTTTGTGAGGGCTATCCCTGAAAGGCCGTTCACGCGCGCCGCGTACCGGAGCAGCACCAGATCGAGCCACCCGCAGCGCCGTTTGCGTCCGGTAGTCGTTCCAAACTCGACTCCCTTTGCGACCATTAGCTCGCCAGTCTCGTTGATCTGTTCAGTCGGGAACGGCCCGTATCCCACCCTCGTGACGTACGCCTTGGCAACGCCAATGATCCTGTCGATGTAACGCGGGCCGACTCCCGTCCCCGTGAACGCGCCACCTACCGTCGGCGACGACGAGGTGACAAACGGATAAGTGCCGTGGTCGATGTCGAGCAACACCCCTTGCGCGCCCTCGAAAAGCACTTTCTTGCCGTCGGTCAGCGCGTTGTAAACCAGCAGGGATGTGTCCTCGACGTGCGGCGCCAGCCTCTCCGCGTACCCCATGTACTCGGTGAGGATCTCGTCAACATCGAAAGGCGCCTGCTCGAACGCCCTGGTCAGGATAGCGTTCTTGCGCTCGAGAGATGCATCGAGCTTTGCCCTGAATATTCTCTCGTCGAGAAGGTCCTGGACGCGCATCCCCATGCGGTCGGCTTTGTCCGCGTACGCGGGCCCTATTCCACGGTGCGTCGTTCCCAGCTTCGCCTTGCCCAGGCTGACCTCGCCCAACCGATCAAAAGCGAGATGATACGGCATGACCAGGTGGGCGTTGCAACTGATACGCAGTTTCGCGCACGTGATTCCTCTTTGCGTGAGGCCATCCATCTCCTCGAGCAGGATTTTCGGATTGATGACGACACCGTTCCCGATGACGGCGATAATATGCGGATGGAGTATCCCCGAGGGCATCAGGTGGAGCTTGAACTCATCCTCGCCGCATACCACTGTATGGCCGGCGTTGTTGCCCCCCGCAAAACGGACGACCATGTCCATCCGATCCGCTATGAGGTCGGTTATCTTGCCTTTTCCCTCGTCGCCCCACTGAGCGCCGAGCACCACCGTTCCCGGCACGCGCAAACCCCCATTCGCCTTATAGATTGAAGACGCCTTACTATATCATTCTCGCTATCGCCTTTGCGGAAGCGCCAGATGGACAACTAATTAACTTAGGGGTCAGGCACCGTCTACGAAGTGGACAACTGGCCCGAAAAGCCAATATGGTATGTTTGCTCGATGAAACGCTTTCCGCAAGGGAGCGAGCACGTGCTTAAATGAGCATCCTTTGTCGAGATTGGAGAACGATTGTCCCTGTCCACCAGAGTCGATGAACGCGGCGACGAGCGGCCCGAACTGTTCGGCCTGACGCCGGCTGAAGTCGCCGAGCGCGTCCGCCTCGGGCAGACGAACGCGGTCAAAGAGACGTCCAGCCGCGCCTACCGCAGCATCATCAGGGGCAACATATTCACGAGGTTCAACGCGATTCTCGGCGCGCTGTTTGTCGTGGTGCTCCTGTCTGGCTCCCCGCGAGACGCTCTCTTCGGGATGGTGCTTCTCGCCAACACGCTCATCGGCATCGTCCAGGAAGTGCGCGCCAAGTGGACGCTCGACCGCCTCTCTCTCATCAACGAGACGATGGCGCGGGTCGTGCGCGGAGGCGAGTCACGCGAGATTCCACACGAGCAGATAGTCCTCGGCGATGTGCTCGAGCTCGAGAGCGGCAACCAGATTGCGGCCGACGGGGTCACGCTTTTTTCCTCGGGCCTCGAAATCGATGAATCACTTCTCACGGGTGAATCGGCGCCGGTGGTCAAACGCCCCGGGGACGAGGTTCTCTCCGGCAGCTTCGTTGTGTCCGGCACCGGGTTCTTCCGGGCGGACAAGGTCGGCGCTGACGCCTACGCCCGCAAGCTCGCCTCCGACGCCAGACGGTTCCAGCTCGTGCAGTCCGAGTTGCGCGATGGCATCAACGTGCTTCTTCGCGGCATCACATGGCTTATGCTGCCTGCCGGGATACTGCTGCTGTCCAGCCAGCTCAAGGCTTACGGGACATTTTCTGCGTCCGTGCCCGGGACAGCCGCCGGGTTGGTGGGAATGGTTCCCGAGGGGCTGGTGTTCCTCATCAGTGTCGTCTTCGCGGTCAGCGTAATCAATCTCGGCCGTAGAAACGTGCTCGTCCAGGAATTGCCAGCCGTAGAGTGCCTCGCCCGGGTAGATGTTATATGCCTCGACAAGACCGGCACGCTCACTGATGACAATCTAACTTTCAGCGCTCTCGAACCGCTGGACGAAGGGTTGAAGGACAGCGACGCGCTCAGCAAAATTCTCGGCGCGTTCGGCTCGGACCCCAACTCAAAAAGCGGCACGCTCGATGCCATCGCGAGGTCGTTCGGCGCGCCTGAAGAGCTGGAGATAACAGGTGGAGTCCCGTTCTCGTCCACGCGCAAGTGGAGTTCTCTGTGCCTTGGCGGGGCAGGGACGTGGGTGCTCGGCGCGCCTGAAATCCTGTTTGAGAGCGCCGGCGCCGACGAATCGCTCAAGGCGCGGGTGAACGGAATCGCCGGAAAAGGAGTGCGGGTGCTTCTGCTCGCGCGCGCCGGGAGCGACCTCGAAGGCGAGACGCTGCCCGAGCGGCTCGAGCCGGCCGCGTTGCTGCTCTTCGAAGAGCATGTACGCTCCGACGCGCGCAAGACGCTCGAATATTTCACGGAGCAGGACGTGGCCATAAAGGTTATATCAGGGGACAACCCCGTGACGGTCGCGGCGGTAGCCCGGCGCGCATGTGTTCCCGCGTGCGGCGAGCCGGTAGATGCCCGCGCGCTCCCGGAGGACACGCAAGAACTGGCCGCGATCATGGAAGAAAGAACCGTATTCGGCCGTGTAACGCCTGCCCAGAAAGAAGCAATGGTCGCGTCGCTTCAGAGCCGGGGGCACGTTGTCGCCATGACCGGTGACGGTGTCAACGATGTGCTTGCCCTCAAGAAAGCGAACATCGGAATCGCAATGGGTTCGGGGTCGCCCGCGTCCAGGGCGGTAGCGCAACTGGTGCTGCTGGACGGTCGTTTCGAGACACTACCCGAGGTGGTCGCCGAAGGACGCAGAGTGATCGGCAACATAGAGCGCGTCGCCAAACTGTTTCTTGTGAAAACCGTTTATGCGACACTGCTCTCCATCGCAATCGGGCTCGCGGGCTGGGCTTTCATATTCCTGCCGCGGCACCTGACGCTGGTCGGTGGACTGACCATCGGCGCGCCCGCCTTCATTCTTTCCTTCGCGCCTAACAAAACGCGGTACCGGCCCGGGTTCATAAAACGAGTCCTGCGATTCTCAATCCCCGTCGGCGTCGTGATGGCGCTCGCGGCCTTTGCCGCCGCGCTCTCACACATCTATCCCTGGATCGGACAGAACGAATCGCGGACAACCGCGACTCTTGTGCTGGTCATCCTGGGACTATGGGTGCTGAGCGCCCTCTCCAGACCGTGGACCTGGTGGAAGCAAGGAATGATCGCGGCCCTCGCGACGGGATTCGTCGTCATCTTGATCGTGCCGTGGTTCCGCGACTTCTTCGCGCTCGCTCCGCCACGGTTGACGATAATCCTCCAGACCGCGGCGATCTCCGCCGCCGCGATCGCGCTCATGCAACTCACGTGGAGCTTCGCCGGGTGGCGCCGCGGTCGAGCGCGCCGAAATACGGCGCCTTGACGCGAGTTTCCATATATACTTATTTTCGCCAGACAACTTGGACGCGCAAAGGAGGGGTCATGGATCAAAAAATCGAGATAAAAGAGTACCCGCCGCAACCGGTGCTGTCGATGCGCGGACAGATTCAACTCGCGGAGCTTGCCGGGTTTTTTGGTGACGCTTTCTCGAAGTTGTTGCCTTATCTGGCGGGTCTGAGCGAGTCCCCTGTAGCCCCGCTTTTCGCCGTTTACCACGGCGCGCCCACCGAGCAGGGTGTTGACGTCGAGGTTTGCGTCCCTACCGGCGCGCTGCTTGCCGGCTCTGGCGAGATCAAGGCGTCCGAGTTGCCCGGCGGCGATTTCGCCTCAACAATTCACGCCGGACCGTACGAGCGGATATCAAGCGTTTACGAGGATATCATGAAATGGATGGCCGAGAACGGATACCGTCCCTCAGGCCCCTCCAGGGAGGTATATATCGTTGGCGCGGGCCAGGCCAACCCGGCCGACTACATAACCGAGGTGCTGTTTCCAATAGCAAAAACATAGCCTGAACGCAAAAAGGGGTCAGACTCCTTTTTGCGTTTTTACGCTCAACGCGCGCGGCGCGACGCTTATGTTGAAAACCTCGCCTTTCCCTGCGATGCGAGCCTCCCCGTCCGACTGCGTGTACACTTTCTCCAAGCATTCGATCACGATTTCACGCGCGTCGTACTCGTCCATCTGACGGACCCAGGTGTGCTTGCCCGTAGTTGACATGCCAAACAGCAGCAGGGCCTTCAATCGGTTCATCATTGTGAAGGTGACGAGATTCATGACGCCGTCGTCCATCAACGCCCGCGGCATCATCTTCATGTACCTGCCGTAGCTACCGGCGTTGCCCGCCACGACCAGGAGGAAGTCGCCTTCGATCTTTTCGTCACCAACAGTGATCGCGAGCCGCGAGCGCGGTGGTGGCTCGAACAGCATCGAGAGGCCGTGGTACCAGTACGCCAGAAGGCGCAAATGTTTGCTCTGATAACTTCGGTACGCGATCTCGGCGTCCACGCCCACACCGGCCGTAACACCCACAAACCGGCCGTTGACGCGCAGAAGGTCTATGGCTTTTTCCTCTTCGCCGAGTAGAACCTCGAGGGCTTTCTCCCGATCGCGAGGAATGCCCATGTTGCGGGCGAAGTCGTCGGCTGTTCCGCTCGGAAACACCGCGAGCTTCCTTCCCGGCTGGCTCGAGTTCATGATGCCGTTGATGACTTCGTTGACGGTTCCGTCGCCGCCGACCGCGACCACCACATCCACGGCTTCAGCCCAGTTTGCCACGAGATCTTGCGCGTGCCCGATTTTCTCGGTGAAAAGAGCGTTGTGCTCGATGCCCATCTTTCGAAGTTTGTTGAGCAGCCATATCGCCTGCCGCTGAGCGTGCCCGCCCCGCCCCACAGGATTGACGACTATCAGGTAACGCTCGTCGGTGTCCACCAAAACCTCCGTGCCGCGACCGGCCTGGATACTGTACGCAAAGATATGATAACACCACAGCAGGTCAGGCATTGCCTCGACACCGGCGACATCAGGAAACTTCCTTCTGCTATCATTCGTTTATGATTCACCGAGAAACACGGCTGAAAATAAGCGCTGCTGCAGTACTGGCGATTGCGATCCTGCTGTCCTGGTCGGCATGTTTCGGCGCGGGAGGTTCAGTGGCGCACGGGCGCGCCGTGGCAGCCGCGCGCGGCAAAGTCGTTCTGGTGATCATCGACCGCATAGGAATTGACGACCTGACCAACACCACCGCCCCCAACTTGATGAAGCTCATCGAACGCGGCGGCGTCGGCCTTATGAACGCCCGGGCCAAGTACGACCTGTACGGGCTGGGAAGCTATCTCGTGATCGGCGCCGGCGGGCGAGCGCTCGGTGGAGCGAACGCCGGTCTCTCCTTCAACTCCAGTGAACGCCTGCTGGAACACGATGGCAACGTCATAAAATCGAGCGACATATTCAGGTGGCGCACCGGAAAGCGCGCACCTGCGGGCGGGGTCGTAAACCTTTACATCGAGGAGATGAAAAAGAAGTCTGATACTCCGCAGGCTACCAGTACTCCCGGGCTTTTGGGGCAAATCCTGAAAGTCGGGGGCAAGAGGATCGCGGTTCTCGGCAACGCGGACTCATTGACACCGGCTTCCTCAATTGACATTTCACCGATCGATGAAGCGCGACAGGCGCGAGGCGAGGAGTTCACGTTCACGGATAGCGAAACGGACGGCGAGCCCGGGGCGCCGGATTCTAAAGGATCATCATCTTATCCGCTGATGTCGTCAATCCATCGAGAGGTGGCTTCAATCGCGATGGACGAGTGTGGCGCTGTGCCCGCTGGCGACGTATCGAGAGCCCTGACCGGCAATTTCTCTCATCGCGGCGTGACAACAAACTTCGCCAGGCTCGAGCGGCGGGTCGCCGCGCTGCTGCCCTCGTCGGACGTGATCGTCGTCGATGCCGGCCAGACCTCGAGGGTCGATGAGCAGGCTAACTTCTTCTCGGCGCCGGAGCTGGATCGAGCGCGAGGCGAGGCGCTGCGGGAGTGCGACCGCGCGCTTGGCCGGATTTCAGGCATGCTGGACGCAAAAAAAGACCTGATAATCGTTTGTTCGCCGACCCCTACACGAAAAATGATTGAAGACGGTGAACTCCTGACTCCTCTGGTCGTGGCTGGTCCAGGATTCTCTCCCGGCAATTACCTGCGATCCGGCACGACCAGGAGAACCGGTCTGGTTTCCAACTACGACATCGCGCCCGCAATCATCAAATATCTCGGACTGGAACCGCCGGCCGTCATGGACGGCACTCCGCTATCGACCGGTGATCCGGCGCCGGGTCTTGCGGAATTAAGAGCCTTTCGCGATCGTGCGGTTGGGGCGTTCAATACGCGCAGGGCCATGGTCAGGGTGTACGTCATCGCCGCGATGTGTGTCATCGCCCTTTTATTTCTTGTCATGCTGGCGCGAGAGGACCTCGCGTGCCGCCACCCGTTCTTCATGTCAGCAGCCCTCCTTGCCGTGCTGGTCGGGCCGCTTATCTGGCTTGCGGCGGGCGCGCTCAGCAGGTTCTCATTAGCGACGGTCATAGCGATCTCGGTCGCCGCGAGCGCGCTTTTAGGCCTTGCCTCTCTGATGCTTCGTGCCCGCGACACAAAACCGCACGTTGATATCCAACTCAACGGAAATCTGGCGGACTCAATACTCGCTGTCTCAGGCGTCACCTTGCTGTTGATACTCATTGACACATTGATGGGTTCTCCGTTGATGACTTTCAGCGCTTTCGGCGCCAGCGCGATCATGGGCGACCGCTACTACGGCGTCGGCAACCTCTACATGGGTTTCGCGGTGGCGTCCGCCATTCTTTTCACCTGCCTCGCGATCCAGTTCCACGCGTCAAGCCTCGACAAACCGTGGAAGAGGCGCTTGCTTGCCGGGGTAGTTCTGGGCGTCACTATTTTTGTCATAGGTTTCCCACGCCTCGGCGCCAATGTCGGTGGCCTCATCGCCGCCGCCGCCGCCTCGCTGGTTATTTTTATGAAGTTGGAGAGGAAGCCCATGACTCTCAAGCGCGCGGCAACCGTTTCACTCGCGCTGATGTTGTGTGTTGGAGGACTCTTGCTGATCGACTCGGTCATGCCGGGCTCAGCGTCACACGCGGGGCGGGCTGCCGGCAAGATACAGAGTGGCGGCCTGTCAGCGTTAATCTCGCAAGTCGGCCGCAAGCTGTCCGCCAACTGGGCGCTCACCTGGATGTCGATCTGGCGACTGCTGCTGCTGCTTGGCGCGGTCGCGTGGCTTGTCTTCAACTGGAAGTTCGGCATTCTGAAACGCGCAAGAGATGAATATCCGTATCTCAACGCGGGCCTCATTGGGATGACAGTGGGCGTTGTTGTCGCGTGGATTTCCAATGATTCCGGGATAGAGGCAGCCGCGGCGATGTCCGTGTTTCTCTTTGTGCCATGCTTTCTCATGCTGATACCGTGGTCTAAAAAACAGCCGAGGTCGCCGAAGTTGAATGGATAAGATTAAAGAAGCTGACGAAAACAAGGTTCAGAAGCGCATCGTGAAGGCCGAGAAAAAAGCGATGAAGATCGCGGGCGTCGACCAGGATCTCATCCACCACTTCTGGGAACTCGTAAACATGTTCCCCAAAATATCGACCCCTGAGCTCGAAAGTCGCATCGAGCGCTTCATCATGACGGCGGCGCCGGGACAACTCTTCGTGATGCAACGTGCTATCTTCGCGGAAGCAACGCGTTACTTACTCGAGGATCAGCGCGTGAAGTACGTGATGGGCCGCCTGAGCGGCAAGCGGATAGGTCTTGCGATCGCGGGAGAGTACGAGTCCACCGTGACACTCGACGGCACACGTTTCAAAATCGAGCGCGGCATAAAGGACGGTATTCCCATCATATCCGTGGAATCACGGAAGGATTACGCTGACGCCGTCCTGCTCAAGAAAGATCCAATCAAGATGATCCTCCGGCGACGGATACGGGCCAGCAAAAAATTCACGCTGCTGAGATGGGGGCTGCCGCACGTCGATCTTCTCCGGGATAGAAGCTTGTTTGAGAAGTACCTCACCCATCAACCCGAAATTGAACGCGCAGTAGAAGAGAACCTCGAAAAAATGGGGTATTGAAACGCATAATGGGGTCAAACCATTTTATGCGTTTTTACTCTTTGGCGGGGCGCTTGGGCACCAGTTCGGATAGCGACGGCGGCGCGGGTTTTTTGGCAGGTGGCCGGACCGTAGCTGAAGGCTTCTTTCGAGTCGCGATTTTCTTCTCTATATCCGCGACCCTGCGCTCAACGCTCATGAGATCGGACCTCGTTACAATGCCCGTGTTCTCCAGCGCGCGCTGCACCGTCCTTGCAACAACCTGTGAAAACTCGTCACCCTTTGAGACCAGCCCCTTCTTCTCCCCCGCCATTTTCCTGCGCCCCTCAGGGGTAAGACTCTTGCCCTTTTCGACAAGGCGCTCGGCCGCCTTTTCTATCTCTTCCTGAAGCGCCACGACACCACCAACCATCAGGTAAGGGATTCCGGAGAGCTCTCTCTTCTCTGCCATTGTCTCCTCCTATTTGTCTTTCCCCAGGGCGCGATCTATCTCGTCGATCCGTCGCTGGATCCTGGCCAGATCCGCGCGCGTCACCATGCCGGCCGACGAGAGGATTTTCCTGACTTCGCCGCCGATTGACTGGATGAATTCCTCCTGCCCTTTCTGTCCCCTGGATATCATGTCGGCGACAGTCGGCTTCTCTCGCGTACGCCTTATCAGCTCGGATACCTGCGGGCTTCCGGCCACATCCTCCTGTCCCATCCGCTTCCTGCCCTTGGCGATGAGAGCGTCATAGACTTCGCCATAAAGCCCACCGATGGTACTGGAAACGCCTTCGAACAAGTACTGTACCTCTTTCACTCCCATCTCTATACACTCCTCATGTCGGCGGACATATCTTATGAATATTTGCGAGCCGGCGTCCTTTGAATCGAAGCGCAAGCGCCTTCACTGTACTATCCAATTGGAGTTACAGTCAATGGGAAGATGGGCGACTGAGCATCTCAAGACAGGTCAAAACAAGAAAGAGGCGCTTTCCGCATTGATTTGATATAATCAAAATTAAGATTCTCAATCAGGGAGGTTTGTGATGAAGAAGATCGGTATCGTGTTTGTTGCGGCATTTGTTGTCGCCACACTGTTTGTGGCGGGTTGCGGCGGCAAGAAGCCCGTCGCGTCAAATAACGCCAAAGATCTCTTGAAAAAGAGCCAGACCAAGATGAAGAGCGTCAAGTCGATGAAGATCAACGGGAACTACTCCGTGGAGACGCCGGAGGCGGAGACAAAGAAAGAATCCGCTTCTTTCGTAGCGGAGATCAAGCGCCTCGGCAAAGATGATGCCGATGCGCACATGACGATGACACCGGAATCCGGCAAAGCGGAAGAGATGTTCATGGTTGGCGGTTACGCGTACAACAATGATCCGGCAAGCGGCTGGACCAAAACGAAGGTCGGATCTTCCAGCGACCTTCAGAAGTCGGGAGTGGTAACTCCCGACATGATCTCCGACATGTCCAAATTCGCCCAGAACATGCGGTTGGATCCGGAGGAAGGTGGCAAGTACGTCATCGCTTTTGACGTCGGTTCAATGTTCTTTGAGCAGATGCTCGACCAGGCCGCGAGTAGCGCGACGGCGCAAGGTTCGAGCCCGGATGGGGATGCCACGAAGAAGCAGGCTCAGGCAATGAAAGACATGCTGAAAGGTCTCAAAATGGCGCTCGTTTACAAGATGGACAAGAAATCGCTGCTTGCCGACAGCGCGGTTGTCACCGCTTCTCTGAATGGCTCCGCTTTCGGCAATGTCAAATTTGATATGACCACAACGTTCAGCGATTACAACGCGCCTGTATCGATAACGCTTCCACCTGAAGCGCAAAACGCGAAGGAAATCCAGCCCGGGCCCGGTGGCGTCCCCGGTGTTCCAGGGATGGGATTTTAAAACGCAACACCGGGGGCCTGACCCCATGTGTTGCGTTTTTAACGGGGAAGCACGTACGGGTGGTTATTCGATCTGGTGGGCAGGCGGCTCTTGTCCATGCGACTCGCGCCCAGCATCTGAACGCTTCCCTTCATTAATTTATGCTTCATCGGCACCGAGTACGCCATCTCGATGGCGACCTGCCCCAGCACCCTGTTCTTTGCCAGCTTGTTCACAATAGAAATAAGCGTCTCGGGACTCAGCGAGTCGAGAACCCTTTCGAGAAGTGAAGCAATCTCGTCGACGGCGTCGGCGATGACGGCGGGATCCACCTGGCGGATCAACTGGCTCGCCCAGTCGCCGATAGCGTTCACGGTGTCCGCGATGGCCTTCGGGTCGATCTCGTTTGCCACAGCCGCGAGCCACCCGGCATTGGCGTTGACGCTCGAGGCCACTACCCCGGGGTCGATTTTTGAAAGCATCTCGGTAATCCATGCGGCGTTGTTGTTCGCGACACGGGCGACGAGGTCGGGTGATATTTTTGAGGTGAGCCGTACGACAAACTCGGGATTCTCGTTGACGGCGCGCGCAAGCACTTCCGGGTCGAGCGTCCGCATGAGACCACCTATGAATCCGGGCGTATCGCCTATGACTTCCGCGATCACATCAGGCGACAGCGCGTCTATTGTCCTTATCAGGAAGTCGGGGCTGAGGTTGAGCGCTTCGGCGATCGGCCCGGGATCGATCTCTCTGAGATAATCAACCAGTATCTGCGGGTTGCCGCCCAGCGCCCCCGCGACGACAACCGGATCTACCTGCTCCATAACTTTCGCCAGAAAGTCCGGGTTGTCATTGATGGCGTCCGCCACGACTCTCGGGGGGAGCGAAGCCATTGCGCCCGACAGGAGCTTGCCGTACCCAACCAGGGCGCCCGTCGCGCGGCCAATCATCTCGAGTATCATTCTGTCACCTCGCTATCTGAAAATGGAAACGGGCGCGGACACGCCATTATTTCTTCCATCCCACAGAAACGTGCCCGGCGCCCCTGTTGTGCCAGTACATGGCTCGCTCGGCCATAATCGGCTGCGCGCAGGTCAGCTTCACGGAAACGTCCTTGTCTGGAAGCTCGCTGGCCACGTTGATCGTGATCCTGCTGTTGGCGGGCACTGTTCGCGTCGCTCCCACCACCGGGCCGTCTCCTGTCATGTAAACGACCGAGACCTCTGCGGGATCATCATTCGGATTTTGGACGCAGACGAACGTCTCGAAGCCCCAGGCGGTGGAGCCCTCCGCGAGGTATATCTCACTCGCGGGAGCGGTGAAGCCCACAGTCTCGTGCCCTGCCTTGCCAGTGCCGTTGTCCCAGTACATGGATCGCTCCGCGATCACCTCTTTATCGCTCGCAACCTCGATGGAGGTGTCGCTGTCTTTTACCTCATCGTTTACGTTGATTGTTTGTCTGGAGCCAGGCGGCATAATGATGGGCGGCCGCTTGACAGGGCCGCTTGACGTCATGTAAGTCACATCCACTCTGGCGGCGGCGCTATTCGGGTTCCCAAGGAGGAGCCACGTCTGAAAGCCCCACGCCGTGGTTCCCTCGGCCAGGTACCATGTTTTTGAGGGAGCGGTCACCCCCACTGAATCGTGCCCGCCCCTCCGGCTGTCCCAGTACATAGCGCGCTCGCAAACGACATCTGAGTCGCTGACCACGCGGGCGGACACGTCGCACTCGCCAACGTCCTTCGAGACGTCGATGGTTTTGCGCTGGCCGGCGCCGACAGTAATCATCGGCTTTTCGACAGTTCCTTTGGATGTCATGTAGGTTATCCCCACGTTCGCGTCCGCGACGCGGCTGGGGTTCTGGACGCAGATCCACGTCTCAAATGGCCACTGCGTGCAGCCCTCCGCGAGATACCAGGTCTTCGCGGGCGCAGTAACTCCGATAGAATCGGTCCCCTCAATGCGATTGTTCCAGTAAACCGCTCTCTCACAGACTATCGCCTGGGAGGAGTCGAGCTGAGTCGAAACGTCAACAGCGGGAATGTCGTCGTTCACGCGCAACGTGACACGCGAGCCGGGAGGCACGTTCAGGGGCTGCGTCCTGGGGATCCTGCCGTACTGCGCCGTATTATAAGTAACGTTCACAGTCGCGTCGATGTCGGTCGTGTTCTCCATCAGAATGAACGTCTCAAAGCCCCAGGCGGTGGAGCCCTCCGCGAGATACCATGATTGCGCGGGCGCTGGAAGATCGTTCACGGTGAACTGCGCGCCGTTGCTCGATCCCGCGAGCGTGGTCACCACAACCGGCCCGGATGTCGCCCCATCAGGAACCTGCGCGAGGATCAAGCCGTCCTGCCACAGTGATGGAATGGCCGGCACGCCGTTGAAGGTGACCTCACTCGTTGGAACGGGCAAGCCGAAATTCGTTCCGTTGATCCGCACGGGCATGCCCACAATCCCTTGCGCGGGCAAAATGCTGTCGACATGCGGCGCGGCGACAGGTGCCGCAAGCGCATGGATCGCCCCGATGATCGTAACGCTCGCGGCAAGCAACACCAGAACGACCAACAATCGCGCAGCCTTTTTCACGTCCTACTTCCTGATAATTGATATGTGAATATTACCACGACTTTCCGTCTCTCGTTGACATGACCGTGGGTCAGTCGCTCTCGTACATGCTCTCGATTTCGCTCGCGAACCGCGTTTCGACCTCTCTCCTCTTCACCTTGAGTGTTGGGGTCATCAGACCGGCCGCCTCGGTCATCTCTTCGGGCAGCAGCGTAAACTTCGTCACGCGCTCGTGCCGGTCGAACTCCGAGAGCGCTTCATCGATGCGCAATTTGTACATCTTTTGCGCGCGCTCGTCGGCCAGCAGCGCGGCACTGTCGCTCGCGTCTATGCCTTCCCTTTTCGCCCACTCCTCGAGCTCCGGGAAAGCCGGCACTATGAGCGCGCTCACAAACTTGCGCTTATCGCCGATGACCGCGACCTGCTCGATATACCTGTCCAGCTTCAAAGCGTTTTCGATATTCTGCGGAGCGATGTTCTTGCCGCCCGCGGTGACGATGAGGTCTTTCTTGCGATCGGTGATAAAGAGGTAGCCGTCTTTATCGAGGTGTCCGACGTCCCCCGTGTGGAACCAGCCGCCCTCGAGCGCCGAAGCGGTTGCGCCTGGATTGTTCCAGTAACCGGACATCACATTCGGACCTCTGGCCAGGATCTCTCCGTCGTCCGCTATTCTGATTTCGACGTTGGGCAACGCCTGCCCCACCGAGCCAAACCGCATCGCGCCAGGAAGATTCATTGTCAGCACCGGCGACGTCTCGGTCAGGCCGTACCCCTCGAGAACATTGATCCCCACGGCGCAAAAGAACTCCGCGATCTCTCGCGCGAGCGGCGCGCCGCCAGAAAAGCAGAACCTCAGCCTGCCGCCCATCTTTTCGAGAATCTTCGAGAAAACCAGCTTGTTCGCAACGACGTGCTCGAAGGCGAGGCGCAACGGCACTGGCCTGTTGCTGGTCGTGAGCTGATTGACCTGGCGACCGACTCTGACTGCCCGGTGAAAGATTTTTCGCTTGATCGGCGATTCGCTCTCTATGCTCGCATGAATTCCGGCGTAGATTTTCTCATACAGCCTGGGGACACCTATCATCCAGTGTGGCCTGATGTCCATTATGTCGTTCGCAAGCGTATCAATGCTCTTTGCGTGAGCGATGGTAACGCCGTTGAAGATCGCCGTATAGTAGCCGCTCATCCGCTCGAACACGTGGCTCAACGGCAAAAAAGACAGATAGACGTCCGTGTCGTCCGCGTCAGACAGGCTCGACGCCGCGGTCACGTTAGACATGAAGTTCTTATGGCTCAGCATAACTCCCCTGGGGTTGCCGGTGGTGCCGGACGTATAGACTACGCTGCAAAGATCGTCCGGCTGTATGGCGCCGAGTCTGCGCGGGAACTCGTCCGGGTTCGCGTTCTTCGAGCCAAGATCAATCATGTCCTCGAACGTGATTACGCCATCGGGCCCCGTTGCCGTGTTGTCCATTGTCACTATCTTTTCGAGCCCGGGGAGATTGTCCCGCGCCTCGAGCGCTCTGTTCATGTGATCCTCGCCGCCGACAAAGACGATCTTCGAACCCGAGTCGGAAAGGATGTGCTCCACCTGCTTCGCGGTTATCGTGGCGTAGAGCGGCACGCTCGCCGCGCCGACGGAGAGAATCGCCATGTCCGCCATCTGCCACCGCGGACTGTTCGGCGAGAATATCGCGACGCGGTCGCCCGGCTTTACACCGCTCGAAATGAGCGCGAGGCCAAGGCGCCGGACGTTGTCGAAGAACTCGTTCCAGGAGATCTCTTTCCACGCTTCCCCTGCCACGTGTTTCATCATCACCCTGTCGCCGTACTTCTCAACCCTTTGCGACAGCATGCCGCAAATCGTTTCCTCACCCATCGAACCCCCTTTCTTTCCCGACTTAACTTTGGAGTCAGGCACCGTCTACCTCTCCGCAGTAAAGGTAGACGGTGCCTGACCCTTTTTCAGCAAAAGCGAGACTCCTTCTTTGCAGGCGTTGATCGCGGCCACGGCGGGGCACTTCGCCTGAAACATGAAGAACACCTCGCGGGAACACTCGTCAAGCTCGTCGAGCGTTTCCCAGTTTCCCTGGCCTTTCGAGATGACCAGATCGGCCGCCTCAAAGATCTCGCGGAACTCACGTGTCGTCCGCGCCAGTACCGTCCCCGGCATCTCCGAGCCGCTCGAGATGATCCGCGCTACCGCGTCAATGCCCACCTGGCGCGCCTCGGCCTCGGTTACATCGTTGATGATTGGCGCCGCGCGCACAGCCACGGTGACGTCCAGTTCCCCGGCGCGCAAGCGACGCATCGTTTCTATCAGCACCAGGTCGAACACGATCTCGCCGCTGTTATCCGCCACAAGCAGCACGGTATCCGCGCGGGCTAGGCTCGAAGCGAACGCGTCGAATTGCTCGAGCCCGTTCCGCGGCGCCACAGCCTCTATTACGCTCTTCTCGAGGTCGAAAGACGCCTGCGCCCCCGTGTCAACCACGTTCCCGGCGATTGCGAGCCTCACCGCCATGAGTAGCGGGTCGGCGGCACCGGCGACTGTCTCGCGCAGCCAGGGGAGTATCGCCTCTACCGCCTGGTTCTGCTGCCGTTTTTGTTGCGCGAAAGGGTCTTGAACTTGTGATATCTCGCGGATCATCCGGTAGATTCCCTCGCCAGCCTCGGGTGGCGTTATGTCGCACCGGCTTTCCACCAGCAACCTCGCGGCCTCACGGAGACAGCGGCGCTGGAACTCCTCGCCGTCGCTGATGAGCCTCGCGGCCGAGAGCGCCTGTCTCATAGCGCAAACATAGCAATCTGGAAGTATCTTCAACAGTTTGTTCACTTTCAAACGCAACCAGGTTTCAATAGTTGCACGCTTAACTTTGAGGTCAGGTCTTTTTTCTAAAGTCGATCGTCCGTCCAGACGGCGCCTGACCCCTCTTAAACTTTAAAAAAAGACCTGCTCCCAAAGTTAAGCGGATCTGATTCTGGTTGCACCGCCACGGATTGTCGAGGTCGGCACGTACTGTCGCGCCTGCTTCAGCATGACCTGCATATCTTCGTCGGTAAACGGTCTCAGCGTCGAATACCTGGGGTCCAGTGTGTCCACCGGGCTGAAATGTTGCAAAATGAAGCGGCTCTCGCCCTTTAGATACTCCGCTATCTTCGCGACCTCGGCGGGAGAGTGCATGAGCGGCACGACTGTCGTCCGGAATTCGTGCTGTACTGTCGATGATCTCAGCATGTCAATGCTTTCGCGCACAAAACCTATCAGATCCGGTCGGTCGATCCCCGTCGCGATGCGATAGTGGCCCTCATCGAGGCTCGCCTTCACATCCATGGCCACGTAATCCACCAGCCCGTCCGAAAGAAGCCGCTCGAGGGCGGCTGGAAAGCTGCCGTTGGTGTCGAGTTTGACTTTCACTCCCAGCGATCGCAGATCCGCGCATAGCCCCGGCAGATCCTCGTGCATGCACGGCTCGCCTCCGGTAATACATACTCCCTCTACCCAGCTTATCCGCTCTCTCAGGTAGTCGGCGATGACTGAGAAAGGCAACGTCTCCAATCTCCCGGGCGCGAGAACCAGCTCCGCGTTCTGGCAGAAAGGGCACCTGAAGTTACACCCGGGGAGGAACACGGTCGACGCCAGCATCCCCTCCCAATCGAGCATGGTATTGGGGATGAAGCCTTTTATCTCAAGCAAGAGACACCAGCCGTCCTGTCAAGAATTGAGCTTGCTCTTGATGTCTTCAGTGGATGTCACGCCTATCATTTCGTCAGACTTCTCGCCGCCCTTGAAGATCACGATCGTCGGTATCGCGGTGACGCCGAACCGCTGGGCGAGCCCCTGGTTCTCATCCACGTTGCACCGCGAGATGACGGCTTTGCCGGCGTACTCCTCCGCCAGGCTCTCGATCACCGGGTGCATCATGCGGCACGGCCCGCACCACGGCGCCCAGAAGTCCACGAGCGCCGGCATATCGGCATTTTTTATCTCCGCCTCGAAATTTTGTTCGTTGATTTCAAGCACTTCCACCACTGTTCCCTCCTGCTCGCTCACAAATACCGCGACCCGCCGAGAGTGTCAATGCGCTTTGTCAACCAGGCTCTCAACTGAAGGACGCTATAACTCTATATCATCTTCACCGCGTGATTGGCGCACGCCTTCTCACAGTCGCCACACCGCTTGCACTCCTCGAGATCTATGAGTGGAAACTCCGCGGCCAGGCCGGGCTCATCCATTGACGCCGGCTGCACGTGGAACGCTTTCTTCTTACAGTTCAGAGCCGCCTTGCAATCAAGTTCGCGCTTGCACAGGGCGCGATCTATCCATGGCATCTTTAACTGCAACTGCTAAGCGCTCCATCCCATGCTCGTCAGACTATTTCATCAGGCCGGTCGAAACGTGCCCGCCGCCGCCGTTGTTCCAGTACATCGCGCGCTCGGCAATAACCGGCACGTTCGAGTAAACGCGCGCCGAGGTGTCCACGCCGGGCACATCCTCGTTGACGTGCACACTCACTCTGCTGTTGGCAGGAAGCGTGAACGCGTTCTTCGGAACCAATCCGAACTCGGTCATGTAGTCGATCCCGACGTTCGCGGCCGCCTCGTTCGGGTTCTGCACGAGTATCCACGTCTCAAAGCCCCAGTCGGTCGAGCCCTCCGCGAGGAAACATTGCTGCCGCGGTTGTGGAACCCCGATAGCGACGTGCCCGGCTTTTCCCGTCCCGTTGTTCCAGTACATCGCTCGCTCAGCCACTATCCCACGATCGGCGGTCAACCGCACGGAAACATCCTTCCCCGGGAGCGCGTCGTTTACATGCACGGTCGCTCGCGTCCCGGCGGCAACGCTCACGGCGGGCTCGATAACCGGCCCTGACGGCGTCATATACGTGAGCGTCACGTTCGCGGCCGCCGCGCCAGGGTTCTCTATCAGCACGTACTCGTCGTACCCCCAGTCGGTCGATCCCTCGGCAAGATACCACTGCTCGGCCGGTATCGTCGTGCCGATAGAGTCGTGACCGCCCCGCCGACCATCCCAGTACATGGAGCGCTCGGCGATAACCCTCCTGTCGGCGACGACTTTGAAAGACATCTCTTTTTCGGGCAGATCGTCGGCGACGTTGATGCTGTAACGCGAGTTCGCTTCAATAGTAAATGGTTCCTTCTCGACAGGCCCCTCGGCTGTCATGTACGTCACTTCCACGGTTGTTTCGCTGTCGGTCGGGTTTTGTATCAGCAGGAACGTCTCGAAACCGTAGCTGGTGGCGCCCTCCGCCAGGTACCACGTGTACGAGGGCGACTGCACTCCAATGGAGTCGGTCCCCTCGACTCGCGAGCCCCAGTACATCGAGCGCTCACAGATAATGTCCACATCCGCGGTTATTTTCGCCGATACGTCCGTATCTGTCATGATATCGTTCAACGCTATGGTGAACCTGCTGCTGGCGGGGACTGTCACGTCATACGGCTCGAGCGCGCCGTCGGGCGTCATGAACGTCACGGTAACGTTCGCGATTCCAGAGTTCGGATTCTGAATCAGGAAATACTCCTCGAACCCGTACGCTGTCGAATCCTCGGCTAGGTACCACGTCCTGTTGTTCGCGTTGTCCACCATGAATCCGCCCTCGATTGAGCTGGAGTGAAGGGTCGCGCTCTCCACCACCACGTTCCACAACCCCGGTTGCGCGTTTACGAGTGGCATATCGCAGGTGACCCTTGTGGCGCCTGACACGGCCACACTCGAACTGTTGAGTCCGATCTCGCTCTCTCGCTCGAGAGTAACCTTGACTTTCGAAGAGAAGCCCGCGCCGGTCACGGTCAGATGCGGGGTGGTTCCGGTGGCGGCAAAAGCGGGCGTCACGGAAACGGGCGCCGGCGCAGTCGCTGAAGGCTTCGCCGCGGCGAGAGCGGCGTTCGCGTCGATCAAGCCCCAGCCGAACTGGGAATCCCAGCCCGCGGCGCCGAGATCGTAGCAGGTTGAGGCGATCGCGGCGCGCGCGTCGCTCGCTGTCCATGTCGGGTTGTGCGCTTTCACGAGAGCCGCCACGCCCGCGACGTGAGGAGTGGCCATGGACGTGCCGGCCATTCCTTTGCAGATGATGCCACTCTGCGGTTTTCCTTCGATTTTGAACGTCTGCTGGTAGATCGGCCCGCTACTGTCCCCGCCGGGCGCTGCCACGTCAAGCGCCGCTCCAAAGTTCGAGTAAGAAGCCTTTGCCTTCGTTCTGGTCGTGGCGCCCACCGCGACACACGCGGGATACGCGGCGGGATACTCCACCGCTTCTATCCCGGCGTTGCCCGCCGCCGCGCAGATAACAACGTTTTTCCCGAAAGCGTAGTCGAGGGCGTCCTCGAGCGCCGCGCTGGGATCGGGGCTGCCCAGGCTCAGATTCATGACTTCCACGCCGCGCTCGGCGGCAAACGTTATCCCCTGGATAATCTGAGCGTCGTCGCCGTACCCGGTGTGATCCAGAACCTTCACCGGCATTACCGTCGTCTGGAAAGCGATGCCGGCGCAGCCGATCGCGTTGTTTGTGCTTTGCGCCACGGTCCCGCAAACGTGCGTCCCGTGCCCGTGGTCGTCATCCGCGTAGGAATCGTTATTGATGAAATCGTAACCCTGGACAAAGTGCGTTCCCGCCAGATCGGGGGCTCGAGTGAAACCGCCGCCGGTTCTGTACGCCACGCCGGTATCCAGGATAGCCACGACCACAGTCGTCGAGCCTCCTGTGATATCCCAGGCGTCGGTCATGCCTATGCCACCGCCCGCCGGCGCGTTCTTCATGTTCCACTGCCTGTTGGCAGGCTGACTGAAGTACGGATCGTCCGGGCTGTACTCCGCGGATCGGATATAGTTCGGCTCCGCGTACTCGACGAGAGACGATGCGCGAAGCAGCGCAATAGCGCTCCGGACGTCTGCCGCCGGCACTGTCAACCGCTCGAGCCCGAACCCGGTCAGCGTCTTTCCGGCCGTTGCGGCCACACGCGTTCGCAGAGATTCCACGCTTCGGGCGCCCACCCCGGACTTGAACTTGACAAGGATCTCACCGGGAACGTAGTTTGCGCCATCGGTTGAGGGCGCGCCCTTGCCCGATTGCGCATTCTGTGCCAACGCGCCATTGGCCGCAGGCGCAACTGCTCCCGCCGCGACCAGCGACAGAGACACTATTGCTACGAATAAACGCTTCAATTCATGCCTCCCGACTGTCAATTCTGGAAGCCACGGTCGGATTCGAACCGACGACCTACTGCTTAGGAGGCAGTTGCTCTATCCACTGAGCTACGTGGCCGCTCTCTTTACAGGAAACAATTATAACGCGCAACCACGCTTAACTTTCGGGGGGTCAGGTCTTTTTTCTAAAAGTCGGTACACGTTATCCGAATTGAAGGTCGGCGACTTAATATATCTTCCACGTTATGTCAGATATTCTGATATGCCATGGCAAATTTGTTAAGTTCTACGCGAGCAACTGACCCCGGAGGTTAACGCACGCTGAGGCTAGCGGATCCAGACGTCCAACTTTGCCGGCGTACCCGGAGTTGTCTCATCAGATCCCGGCACGCCAGCCGCAATCTCCGTCTTGACGTACACCAGCGCGCGGGTCGGATCCCCCGGAAGAGGCACGACCTCGTACACCTCGCCGTTTTGAACCTCATACCCCTCTTGCGCCGGGAAAACGCCGGCGAGGCCTCGAACCTCCATCGGGATGCCGAGGACGCTGCTCAGAGAAAAGCCGTCCCCCCGGGCGGCGACCGACATCGCGTGCCTATCCAGTTTTTCGGAGTCGTTCCCGCCGTTCAGGGCAGAGCCGTCGTAGAGCGGAACCGAATGGAAACTGTCGAGGTAGGTGAATCCGCCGACTTTGTCGTCCTTGACGCTCCAGACGCGGTATCCCGGGTAGGAGTCCTTGATCCCGCGCATGTCGTAAGTCACCATCGTCTGGTTGACGTACGCCGTCGCGCCTTTGCCATCTTCCCACTTCGCGCGGCCGATGTAGTCGCTGTGCTCATGCCCTGTCAGCACATAATCCACGCAGTGCTTCGCCATGAGCACCCTGAGGGCCACGCTTCCCTTTCCGCCACCCCCCAGCGCGAACAACGCGCCGAACCGCTCATCCTTCCATGCGCTCGGCTTTCCTCCCGGCCTGAACGGGTCGTGGTGCATAAGGACAAACCTGTTTCGCGAACGTAAGTGCCCCGCCAGGTCGTCCCGCAGCCACGCGAGCTGACTTGTGTAGGTCTTTGGATTGCGCTCGTCGGTCGCGCCCAGCACTTGCCCCTGCCACTTCCTTGGGCCTGGAATCAAGCCAAATTTCTCCATCATCATACGGTCGGTCGCCGGCCACTGGGTCGTATTTACCGCCGTAAAATGGGCGTCGCCAATGTCGAATGAGTAGTGGAGCGGACCGATGTTTTCCTCGAAAACCCTGGCGCCATCAACTTCATTGAAGTACGTATCATGGTTTCCCGGAATAATAAAGACCGGAACCTGAAACCTGGACAGCGCCTTGTAGAACTGCCGGAACTCTACCTGGTAATCTCCCGGGGCGTGCTGCGCCCTGATGTTGTCTCCAAGAATAACCGCGAAGTCAGGCCGGATCAGATTTACCTGGTCGATGACCCGCTCGAAAAACACGGGCGTCCCGTCGGCGGCGATGCCTTTATCCGTCTGCGGCACCCTGAAACCCGCTATGTTGCGCCTGTGCACATGCACATCCGCCAGCGACACGAAGGTAAAATCCTTGTCTGCCGCCGCGGGACGCACGGAAACGGCGTGCCGCTGCGTGTCTTCGATGCGCCTGCCATCAATGACCGCCTCGATAGACAGGTCATACAGCTCGGGAACAGTTTGCCGCGGAACCGTGAACCGGACGCGCCAGACGTTGCCATGTTGCCCAAAGCGCGTGCCTTCTGGCCAGCGCTTAGAGCGACCTTTTGAGACCGCTTCCGCCTTTAATGAGTAAGAGAGACCACTCAGCTCGGAGCGCGCTGGCTTCAATGTCGCGGTGAATTCGCCGCCGGCGCCGCGGTCTCCCGGCGCGACAACTTCCGCGAGCAAAGGCAAACCCGGCGTCACTATCTCGGGATAACCGATCGTCGGCCAGATGAGTTCCTTGATGTTCGGCGCCGGGCGTTTCCCGTTTGTAGGAAAGCGGCCGACCGACGAGTATATGTTTATCGCCAGGACGCCGTAAATGACGATCATTCCCAGCGCGATGATGCCGAGGACGCGAAGCAATCTGTTTCTGCGAGTATTCATGCTGTCAGTATATAGCTTTCTCCACCGGGGAACGAGGTGGAAAGTGACGCCTCACGCAAAGCTTTGACATTTAACATGAGAGTACGGTATGACATGGTAAGAACATTACAAGGTTGGCAATAATTTGGAGTAAGATGATTAACTCAATAGACTGGCGCAGGCCTCGACGGTAGCGGTAGCGCGAAGCGCACGGTAAAATCCAAATTGTGGAATGACAAAGGAGTTTTGAGATGAAGATAGACGAAATTGCTGACCTTCTCGGTGATGAGGCGGGCTACCTGCTCGATTTCGACGCGCCGCGGGTGCCGAAGGATACTCTGCAACTCCCAGGCGCGGAGTGGGTCGACCGGGTCTGTTGTGACTCGGATCGCCCGACGCCTGTTCTGCGCAGCCTGCAATCTCTTTTCAGCAACGGCAGTCTCGGTGGAACCGGATACCTGTCCATCCTTCCCGTGGATCAGGGGATAGAGCACTCGGCCGGCGCTTCTTTCGCCCCGAACCCCATTTACTTCGACCCGGAGAACATCGTGAAACTTGCCGTCGAGGCCGGCTGCAACGCGGTCGCAAGCACCCTTGGGGCGCTCGGCAGCGTTGCCCGCAAGTACGCGCACATCATTCCGTTCATTGTGAAAATCAATCACAATGAGCTTCTCACTTGCCCGAACCACTATGACCAAATTCTTTTCGCGAGCGTCGAGCAGGCGTTCGACATGGGCGCGGTCGCGGTTGGCGCGACCATCTACTTCGGTTCGGAGGAATCCGATCGTCAAATCATGGAAATATCCGAGGCGTTTGAGGCGGCCCACAACCTTGGGATGGCGTGCATACTCTGGTGCTACGTCCGCAACGAAGCTTTCATCGTTGATGGCGCCAACTATGAGGCGTCGGCCGACATCACCGGCCAGGCGAACTATCTCGGCGCCACTATCGGCGCTGACATAATCAAGCAGAAGTCGCCAATCATCAATGGCGGGTACGAGGCCGTGAACAAGGCCGGCGTGAAGTTCGGGAAGTATGACCGGCGGATGTACGACGAACTCTGCTCGGACCACCCGATCGACATGACCCGTTACCAGCTTTTGAACTGTTACATGGGTCGGGTCGGGCTTATCAACTCGGGGGGCGGGTCGGGCAAAAACGACATGGCTGAAGCCGTGCGCACCGCGGTCATCAACAAGCGGGCGGGCGGCATGGGGCTTATCAGCGGCCGAAAGACCTTCCAGAAGCCGCTTGACGAAGGCATCCGGCTCTTCGAGGCGATCCAGAATGTCTATCTCTGCGATGAGGTTACGGTAGCCTGACCATTTGCCAACCACGCTTGAGGACGCCTATCAGGCCGCCCGTGGCCAGATGAAACCGCGCGGTCGAGACGCGACTCAAGAGCTCCCTCTCCCCCTGGGAGAGGGTTGAGGCAGAACCCCCCTAGCCCCCCTTGTCAGGGGGGTACCTCGCCCCCCACCTTAATCCTCCCCCGTCTAAAGGGGAGGAGATCAATAACTCGTCCCGTTTGACAGTAAGACAAGAGAGATTATTCCATCTCGATAGCTGACGATGCCGGAACGGCACCTGTCGCCTGGTCCGGCCTGTAATTGATCTGAAGGTGCGCGTGATTTCCTTCCTCCCCCGTGTACGGGTTCGGCCCGCTGTTGAAGTACGGCACGAGGTCGCGCACGACGCCTATGGGGGTCTTTCCCGCTTCCACCCGCTGGCCGCTCGAAACAGCGAGTTGCGACATGTGCAGGATCGCCATCTGATAATCCGCGTGACCGTCGATGCGGATCTTCACGCGGAGATCCGGGTACCTGCTGTAGAGCATGTAGCTTTCCGCGGCTACGACGGTTCCGCTCACCGGCGCGTACACAGTCGTTCCCGCCTTTGCTTGAACGTCGCACGCGGTAGTCGAGTACGTGCCTCTGCCCCGTGTTTCCTCGACGAAGTAGTACGGGTCGTTGCCTTGATTGTGCACAAGCCCCGGCGCGAGCCGCGCCGGATTATCATCACGCAGGCAAATGCCGGCCGGTTGCAACGCGGGGCAATTGTTGCAACGCCCGTCCCCGCCATCTGCCGACGCCTCGTGGAACACCGGCCCAAGCAGGTCGCAGTACTGGATAGGACTTATTATCTCGATCCCCGCCCATGAGGCTATGGAAAACGGCTCGGGGTCGATTCGTGGAGAGTAGGAAAAATATGTCGGGCGCTCGGCAATCAAATCACGCGTCCCTGTCACCTTGAGCCACGGGTTGCAGATGTTCGCCGACGCCGTGTTGACGTCAAATGTCGCCCGCGCGCGTGGCGCCATGGTCAGCTCTTCACTGTTGTAATCCCCGCCATCACCAAATATCTCGACGAGAACTTTGTTCTCAGACGCGCCAGGGTTGGCGACGCAAAGCCACGACTCGAACCCGGGACCCGAGCACGCCGTGGGGAAAAACCATGTTCTCTCTCCGGACGTCGCCCCTACGATGTTGTGCCCCCCTTCAATGGCGTTGTGATAGCAGAAGTACATCGGCCGCTCACAGAGTACATCCGCATTGGCGCTAACGTTCATGGATACGTCTTTCTCAGAGCCTATCTCCTCGTTCACGAACAGTGTCGTTCGCGAATGCGCCTTGAGGGCATAATCCTTGACGACCGGGCTGCCGTCTTTGAACAGGTACTCAACCCTGGCTGAAGCCTCCGCCCCGGGGTTCATTACGCAGAGCCACTCCTCGAATCCATTGCGCGTTGTCCCCTCGGCAAAGTGCCACTCTCTCGCAAGGCCCGCCGCGCCGGTTGACGTGTGACCGCCTCTCCACGCGTTCTTGTAGTTAAAGTACATCGGGCGCTCGGCAATGATAGGCGTGTCCGCCTTTACCTCGACGGACGCGTCCTGACCGGCCCCCAGCGCGCCGTTGACGTCCACCGTGCCGCGGCTGTTCGCGCGAAGCTTCAGCTCCTGCTTGCGGGTCTCTCCGGTACAGAGCATGTAGGTGAGAGTTGCGGCGACCTCATGGTCCGACGGGTTCAAAAGGCACAGCCACTCCTGGAACCCGGCGCGCGTTGTGCCCTCGGCGAAGTACCACCTGTCCTCTGGCTCGCTGACCGCGCATGCCACGTTCCCGCCCGCCCATACGCCCTTGTAGTTGAAGTAAATCTGCCGTTCCGCGATTATCCCCGGAGTGGCGCTGATAGCCACCGACACATCTTTCCCTTGCCCGATTACGTCGTTCACGCAGATCGACGCGCCAGACCACGCTTTGAGCTCAATCTCTTCCGAGTGCGGCGCCCCGGTCGGGAACAGGTAGTTGATGGTCACGATGGAACTGTCGCCGCCCGTGTTCCTCAAGAGGAGGAACTCCTCGAAGCCGTTGCGCGTCGTACCCTCGGCAAAGTACGCGGTTCCGCTCGGCGCCGAGAAGCCCACCGTGTCGTGCCCGCCTTCCCAGTTATACGACGCGGCGTACGCGCTCAGCGATGGCCCCGCGACAAGCGCGACCACAAAAACGGCCAGCGCGACGCAAATCACCGCCAGCTTCCTCGCCACCCTGATCGAATAAAGCATGGAAACATTGTACCAGAGGAAACGCAACACAGGGGTCAGACCCCTTGTGTTGCGTTTTCAAGAGAAGTCAGATAACGGCGCCGATCGAGTTGGTGCCACCCGTCCTGTTTCCCCAGTAAACGGATCTTTCGCAGATGACCGGATGGTTCGCGGTCACTTTGGTGGAGACGCTCCACTCTCCCGGCAACACATCCGAGATGTTGATCGAGACCCTCCCGTTCGGCGGCAGGGACACGACCGGACCTTGCTTCTCGCCATTCGGTGTCATATAGACCACGTTGGCGGTGGTCTCCTGTTCGCCAGGGTTCTGGATGAGAACCCACGTCTCGAAACCTCCGTTGGTCGAACCTTCGGCCATGTACCACGTGTCATTCGCGCATGTCACGCCGATGGAGTCGTGCCCCTCGACACGTGAGCCCCAGTACACCGCGCGCTCGGCGATGACCGGACGGTCGGCCGTGACTTTCGTGGATATGCTCCACTGGGCCTGTACCGTCTCGCCCACGTCCACGCTCACGCGAGAGTTGGCAGGTATATTGACTGTCGGGCCGGGTGTGGATCCGCTCGGCGTCATGAAGGTCAACGTGGCATTAACGGCCACGTCACCGGAGTTCTGAACGAGAACCCACGTCTCGAAGCCGCCGTTGGTCGAGCCTTCCGCCAGGTACCATACGCTCGAAGCCGTGGTTACTCCGATAGAGTCGTGGCCACCGTTCCTGTTGTTCCAGTAAACCGCGCGCTCCGCTATCACCGGCTGATCCGCGGTTACCTTGGTCGATACGTTCCATTCTCCCGGAACCTTTTCGGCCACATCGACCGACTTCCGCGAGTGCGCCGGGAGATCCACGGTCGGGCCGTCCACCTTGCCCTTGTCCGTCATGTAAGTCAGAACGGCCATGGCCGGCACGTCGCCCGGGTTCTGGATGAGCACCCACGTCTCGAAGCCCCCATTGGTGCAACCTTCGGCCAGATACCAGACCGGGAACGGGGCCGTCACGCCAACGGAATCGTGCCCGGCCTTGCGGTTGTTCCAGTACATGGCCCTCTCGGCGACTATCGGCTGATCGGCGCTGATGACCGTGGACACGCTCCACTCGGACGGCACGCTTTCCGCGACATTTATGCTTTTCCTGCTGTTTGGCGCGAGATCGACGGCCGGTCCTTTCCGCTCTCCCGTTGGAGTCATGTACGTCACCTGCGCCGTGGTTTTCACGCTGTTGGGGTTCTGGATGAGGATCCACGTCTCGAATCCTCCATTGGTGCAGCCTTCGGCCAGATACCAGGTTTTTGACAGCTCCGCCCTGGAGGTGGGGGGCGTCCCCGCCCAGACTTCGCATCCTTGCGTCTCGTTCGTCGTTCCCGCATAAGTCAACCCATCGAAAAATTCGAGCGAGGTGATCCCTTTGTTGTTCGGATTTCCCATGCCGGGATCCGCCGCCGAGAACCAGTCGTTCCCATCGAACGCCTTCAACTTGCCCACGCCGGCGGCGGAAAGGACGCTGAGCAGGAGCATGCTCTTGCCGCCAGCGTTCACCACCTCGAAGCTGTTGGCGCCCATGTCGTCCGTGCTCTCGAATCCTCCACGCACGGACTCGGTAATGCTGGCGCCATTGTATGAATAGACAAACAGGCCGGACGAACTGTAAGTCTCGTCAGACGTCTTCTGCGCGCTGATGTCGTAGATCAGCGACCCATCCCCGTTGGTGGTGCCGACATACAGCTTGCCGCTGTAGGCGCTCATCGCGGATATTCCCGCATTGCGCTTGTCGGTAATGCCGTCCCCCGCGATCTTGGACCGCGCCGCCCACGTCGCGCCGGTCATTTTCCACAGCTCGCAGCCAAGGCTCGTCATTATGACCTTCACATGAGTAAAGTCGACGAACTCGGTCGTCACGCGCACCCGATCCGTTCCGGCGTAGAGCTTCGATCCGTATTCGCACAACGCGGTCACCCCGATGTTCTCGGTGTTGCCGAAGCCGCCCGTCATCTCAGGAGTCCAGGCGGCGCCATCGCCGGTGGAGTATATCTCGGCGCCCGCGCTGCTGACGCCGGAGAAGCTGTAGCTCATGTTGATTGTGCTCGCGTACAACTTTCCGTTGAAAACCACCAGCGCGCCAACGGCTTTATTGCCGGTCTTGCCGAAGCCTCCACTCACGACCCGCGTCCAGTTTGTCTTGCCGGGGCCGTCGAATCGCCAGACCTCGCAGCCGCTCTCGTTTCCGGTGCCCACATACAGCTTTCCATTAAAGGCAGCCATCCTCGCGACGGCCTTGTTATCCGCGTTCCCAAAGCCCGGGTTACTCATCTCCGTCCAGGTGGAACCGTTTTTTACCATCACCAATGAGCCAATGGTTTCGGTAGAGACTCCGGCGTAGAGCTTGCCACCGCATTGCGCGAGGGCCGTCACCGACAGGTTCGCGCTTCCCTTGCCGAACCCGCCACTTGACAGGCGCTGCCACTGTCCGATTCCTGTTCCCGGCCGTGCGGACTCCCCCGCGAAACCCGCCGATAGCGACATAGAGAACGCGACGGCAACCGTCAAAACAACAAGAACCACTATGTACGCCAGATGCTTCCGCATGATCTTTCCCTTCATTAGTCGATGTTCAGCTTTTCAGCCAGATCAGCCGCTTCCTCGTTTAACTCTTTGATCTGCCCGGTTATTTTATCGCGTTCTTCGCTCAACGGGACACTCTGTTTTTGAACGAGCGCTTCGTCGATTGTCTGGCCGTTCATAGCCTGATCGACCGTCATTTCGTAAACGGCGGCGATCTGCTTGGTGAGTTCTGCCTGTCTCTTTATTAGATCGATCAAATCAATTCGGTTGTGAGCGTATTTCTTGAACTCCATGACGCCGTTGAGGTCAAGAATATTGTTATATTCGACGCGCGTGTCCTGTGCCGCCGCGCTGATCGCTTCAACCAAATCCACGGTGTCACCAAAAAACTTTTTCACCGTCGCGGCGATGTCCGGTGTAATATTCGGCGGGAGCGCGGCTAAAAACTTCAGAAACTCCTCTCCTTTTTTTCGGAGCTTCTTCTCAACGAGCATTATTTTTTTACTTTTTTCCTGCGCGGACTCTATATACTTACGGGCTTTGCCCTCGTCGCCGCCGCAACCAGCCAGCGTGCCGGCGAAGAGCGCCGCCGCCAGAAGCGCCGCGGTGATAAGCAAAGGGATTCTGTTCTTTCTCAATTCCTTCCTTCCCTTAAATCAGGGCGAACCGCCCACCATGTCTATTCTAGCCGTTTGTTCTTCAAATGGAAGTAACTAATTAGGGGTCAGGCTGAATATGGTCTGATACTATTGTTCAAGGCAAACCGCGCCGCCGCCGATTGAAAAACAGGATGGACGCATCGATGTTCGAATGCCAGGATATACATGGGATGGAGCGCTGACTTGGACATCAAAAGCATGCTCTTCACAGAAAGTCTCAGGCTCTTTCTTGGGCCTCTTTACTCTTTTCACCTGCGGTTGCGCTGTGAGGGCGAAGACAACATTCCACAGTCGGGTGGCGCAGTGATAGTCGCGAACCATCGCTGTTACGCCGACCCGATCATTCTCGGATACAGCGTCGAGCGTTTTATCAACATCGCCGCCGGCTCACACCTCTACGCGATTCCGGGCGCCAGCCATCTCTTCAAGATGGTCGGCTTTTTCAAGATGAACCTCTATGGCGGCGACGCCGGGGATCACAGCATTGACGAAGGCGCGCGCCTTCTCGAGAACGGCGAGCTTGTCGGGATATTCCCCGAAGGCGTCGAGTCGTTCATGCACGTCTATAGCGCCAGCAAGATTTCGACATTCAAGACAGGCTTCGTCAAGCTCGCTTTGGAGAACCACATGCCGGTCATCCCCGTGGCTATTGTCGCGGCTGAGGAAAAGAAAATCATCAAATTGCCCGGGTCGCTCGTGTCTATGTTTGTCAAACACCCTACCGCCAAAAAAGGCGTCGAGCTTATAACGTACCGTCACGTGACCTGCAGGATCGGCAAGCCGATCGATCTGGCGTCCTACTACAGCGAAGATGAGACAAAGTTCGTTATCGACCGGATTGCCGCGAAAGTCAGGCGGATTGTGACAAAGCTCTACGACGGCGATGATCTGGACAGATTCATGACCGGAGAGACACCCTTCGATTTCGCGCGCGACAAGGTATAAGGGGCATAACCCCCCTCGCCCCCCTTATCAGGGGGGAGGGAGGGCATCGTAGTGTACTCCATCTCCTCCAACGGCAACCTGTGCGGCTCGAACGGGCCGTGCCGGCGCAAGTAATCCGCCGCGTCAAGGGCCTGCTGCCTCGCGTTGTCGAAGGATTTATCGGCGAACATGTCGCGAGGACCTATCAGCTTTCCATCTTTTAGCTGAAACCCCAAGGCGACCACACGCGGTGGCCCGTCAAAACGGGTTGGCGTATCATCTTCCGTGCCGACCGGCATGAGCGGCCCATGGTGTGAGCCCCTCATCCATCCCGCTACCGAGTGGGGAAACGAGAACGGCTCAAGAACCTCGCCCACCGCGGGAAGGCCACTCTGGCAACGAACCGCCATGACCGGGTCATCCTTGCCGACGTAGCGGCCAGCCATCAGGAAAAGCCTCTGCGTGGAAGTCGCCGCGACAGGTTCGTCCGAACTCTTGCGGAAGATGTGCTTGATGACGTATCGCGAAGGCGAACCTATAAGGACGAGCATGTCATAGATTTCCTCCGGAGTGTTGAAGATGACGTTGCGCTCGCCGATGAGGTCGAGAACCTCGAAGCGGAAGCCGTCGTGCATGCTCGGGTCGATGACGAGCCCGATTGTGTTGAACGGATCCGCGAACATCTTGTAAAGTGGCATGTTCCACGCGCCGGGCTCGGTCTTGTCCGCGAGAAAGATGATGATTGGCTCGGATGGGCGCTCTTCGATGGTCATCTCCGCGAAGCCCGGCCCCATGCCCTTGAGGTTTCCGCTGAACGCGTCTACCAGAAGATCCTGCCCGGCCCCGTACTGCCCGTACTCCTTTGCGACCTCGGTCATTGCCGTAAAGGTGTTCCATGCGAACTTGTGTATCTCTTCGTTTTCGATTCCTTTCTCATGGGTCATGATAAGCGCGATGTCGTCGCCGACTTCCCCGCGGCAGAAATCGATGATGAGGCCATCCTTCTTCGCCCGGGCAAGCTGCTCAACCGCTTTCTCGCGGAGCTTCGGGTGCACGTCCGAGTGCCCGACCCATCCGCCGACGTCGGCCTTGATAATACTCAATGTGACCTGCATATCTACCTCTTCGTCTTCAAGAACCTGGTCTCTTCGCCAAAAGTCTGACAAAACAACGGACACTCGTGGCTACCCCAGTTTCGTATCCACGTACCAGGCGCCGTTCATCCTCACGACATCGAAGGTGGGCCTGTCCCTCGAGTCCATCTTCGTGATGTCCTGAGTATCCGTCTTCTTTTTCCCGAGGATAGTCGCCGTGTATATTGCCTTCCCACTTACAATCGTCACAGTCGCCCTGTTTTTGTCCTTCGGATCTAAACCGGTCTGCATCTTCAGATCCTGAAACTTGACCTGTATTTGCTTGAACTTCTGCTTTGCAAGCTCTTCCTGATCTTTTGTGAGTTTCTTCTCGGGGTTGACCGTCTTCTTGTACGCTTCCCAATTTAGCGACTGCCAGGCGTTGAGATGCCCCCGCACTGCCCCCTCGGGTGTGTTGCCTCCACAGCCCGCGAGCAAGACGAGCGCTGGCACTAGAATAGCAAGCATGAGAAGGACACAGGTCGCGCGCGCCGCCGCTTCGCGTTGACTGTTGGTGTTCATTGACCGCCCCCTGAATGTTCTAAAACACTGGATATAGTATATCAACAAAAAGACGGGCCCGTTTAGAGCCCATCCATCACTAAGCGAATTTGACCCGCGCCTGACCCTGTTCACATCCCCGATGGTTGCTGCGTGTCCTTTGCGGCCAGTGGAATATCCACATACCAGCATCCCTTGAACTTTACTGTTTTGAGCGCCGGGGCACGACCCATCTGTTTTTTGATCTTCGACACGTTGGTCGTTTCTTCTTTGCCGGTCTGCGAATTCTTGACCTTGAAGCTGCCTGACGTCAACTCGACATCAGCTTTGTTCTTGTTTTTCTTGTCGTACTTCGCATTGAGCTTGAGACCCCCGTACTTGAAGCTATTGCCGAGGAAGCCTTTTTTCTGCTCGCGAGTGTCCGTGTCTGTCATGCGACGAACATTGTTCGGCAGGATCGCGGACAAATACCCATTCCAGTTGTGGTTCTCTATAGCCGCGAAAAAGTTTCGCACCGCGCTCTCAGGCGTCTGGGCTCCGCACCCTGCCGCCAGCAACGACAGTGCCAGCGCAAGCGTCAATACGACCGCGATCGCTATTCCGGTTGTTCTCTTTTGTGAATCTGTTTTCCCTGACACTGCGCCTCCTGTCTCCGTGTTTATCAGTACGTTACTCCTCGCTCGGGCCTGCCGGAGGTGGAGGAGGTGGAGGTGGCGGCGCGGCTGGCGCGCAACTCTCTGGCGCTGATGGCGCAGCCGATTGCGGCTTCGCGGCCTGCGCGGATGCACTGGCTTCCTCCAGCTTCCGGTCGAGGTCGGCTATCTCCTGGCACGCCGGCGCAAACTCCTGATTCGCAAGTTGCCCACTCACGTAGAGGTTGTAAACTTGCTCTCCCAACTGTGTCAGTTTTTGACCTTTCTCGCGCTTGATCTGGGCATCGCCGACCATCGTCTTGGTCTGCTCGGTAGCGCTGGAAATCGTTTCCTGTATCTTGTCAAAGAATCCCACCTGTCGCCTCCTTTGTAAAATCTCACGTCTAAAATAATCATATCAGTGAAATGGCGCGACAACAACAGCACGCAACGCTTGCCATGTGTCCTTGCCGTTTTCTTAAGAAGAACTACCCGATGTCCCTCGAAAGATACATTTCCCCAAGGATTACGTACGCGTCCTTCCCCACCCTGAAACCCTCCTTAGCCCTGGGAGAAAGCTCCTTGATCGGTTTTGAGGGAACGCCTCCGACAAGCCAGCCCGGCTCGACTCTGGTTCTTGGAGTAACTGTCGAACCCGCGGACACAACCGCTTCTTCGCCAATGACCGCGCCGTCCAGCACAGTGGAATTGATCCCGACCAGCGCGCCATCTTCTATGACGCAGCCGTGCAAGACAGCTCCGTGCCCGACTGTCACGTCCGCGCCTACCGTAACGCCGTCCCTCACTGTGCAGTGAATAACGCAATTGTCCTGGACGTTGGAACGCGCTCCGATTTTGATCGCGTTCAAGTCGCCCCTCAAAACCGCGCCCCACCAGATACTTGCCTTGCTCTCTACAGTTACGTCTCCTACAAGGACAGATGTCGGCGCGACAAAAGCGTCCGGCGCGACTGTCGGCTTCTTGCCGTTCATCTCAACTAACATTGCCACCTCCGCGATTTTATTGATTGATACATATCATTTGCTTCTTGTTTCAAAGTTTATAGAATAAATCGATATTTGGAAATCTAGGAGTTGTTTCAAATGAATGAGGGGAATGCCCGCAATGGGCGATCCCAAAAAGTAAGCTGTTACACGCTCGCGCCTTTCGTGCCCGCGCTTACAACCCTGAGGGAATTCATGAAGGCCACGCTCATCTCGTATCCAGGCGTCGAGCCTTACATTCAGGACATAATCACCGCGACCCATGAGGCCGCCAAGAACGCTGTTGTCCACAACCCAGGCAGCAGCAAGCCTATCGATGTAATCTGCGAGATTCGCGACCGCGCGGTGTTGGTCGAAGTCTCTGATCGTGGTCACGGATTCAAGCCAACCGGGAAATCGCCCTGCCCGCCCGACATTGACGCGCTATCGGGCCGGGGATTCTTCATCATGCACTCGCTCATGGATGAGGTTCAAATCAAAAGCAACCGGCACGGATCCTGCGTCCGGATGCTGAAGCGCCTTTAACTTTTTCCTGTCAGTCCCCCATGGCGCGCGGACACGAAAACGCATAATGGGGTCAAACCAAATTATGCGTTTTTATGGGCGCTCCTATCATTTATCTGTTGCAAAACGCATAATTTGGTTTGACCCCATTATGCGTTTTCATCCAGATAACGTGTACCGACTTTTAGAAAAAAGACCTGACCCCCGGAAGTTAAGGCTGGAGAACCTCGTCCGCGGGCTTTCCGTCTACGGTTATAATTACGGTCTTGATCGTCTTGTTGTTGTTCATGATTGTGTTGTCTATCTGACTTCTGATCGCCTGGACGCGCGACGACCCTCCATCGTAATTGAGCATCTCTTTAGAGAAACCGACGGTCGCGTGGTCATCCGCGACAGAATAGGATCGTAACTTTGTTCCTTCAGGAATCGCGGTGCTATAGCCCTGTTTCTTTTCAGTTGCGGTTGGACCTTTCAACATCTCGGAAAGCGCCTCCTCGACGGAC
>PHEX01000006.1 GCA_002843005.1 Candidatus Anoxymicrobium japonicum
GACGGGTGTCACCCCCTTAAATGCCAGCTCAACGTTGCGAGGGCTCGCGACACGACGTACGGCGGCGTCCGTTACGCGCGCGCCCTCGATCTCGCACTCTAGCAGCAACGGCATCCTCATCGCCGTATCGAACGGCCCGATAGAAAGGAGGCCTTTCATCGTCTGCTCCGCAGGTAGCCAATTCGCGTCTTTATCCATGCCACGCTGGATTCAAAACCTCTCCCGCGTTTCAAAGGGAAATCAGGCCACGAAAATTCATACGCGCCATCCGCCCCACCCAGAAACGGCGTCATCTGTTTCGCGGCGCCCGACGGCGGGTGGGCCGCCCTGCTCGCGAAGTAGGCGATCAGTGTGACAACCGCAAGCACCAGCAAGAACGCTCCTGCGACATCTCCCCACACACGGTAGGCGCTCAACGCCGACGCGACGACGTCGGAGGTTCCACGAAACACGACGCCGGGCCCCACAAACCCTCTCGGGAACAACAAGCGCGAACCGCCGCCGATAAAATTCCGCGACAAGATGCCCGGAAACAACCCTATCATCAGTGAAGCGGCGCATATCCCGAGCGGAACCAGTCCCTCCAACAAATGCGGCTTGCGCGAAGAGACAGCCAACCCGCGCGCCGCGTAAGCGCCTCCAAGCACACGGACGACAGCGACGAGCCCGAGTGCCAGGCCCACCAGCACGCCGAAAAGCGCCAGCGCATAAAACCCTCTGACACCGGCTTTGTCGCTGCTCGCGAGCGCAAGCATCGCTTTTCCCACGAACCCGTCCATCGGGGGAACTCCCGCTATCGCCATGCCGGAGAACAGCGTAGCGCCAAACACGAGAGGGGCGGCGTTTACGCTCAGCGGTTGCCTCCCTAGGCGCCCGGTTCCACGAAGCTCTCCCGTCGTCTGAAAAGCCATCAGAAACGCTGTCAGAAACAGCGGCGCGACGAGCAGCAGAAAAAGCCCCGCTTCGAACCCCCCCCTCGAAAACAAAGCGAACGACAGAAGCAGAGCCCCAGATTGCGCGCAGTAAAACCCGGACACACAGCCCGGGGCCGCGCCGGCGCGGATCGCGACGATTGGCCCGACAACTACCGACAAAAGCGCGCATATCGCGATGGCCGCGCTCCAATCGCTCGAGACCAGACGCCCGACAAGCGCGATGACAATTGCAAGCCTCATGCCAGCCAGCAAAAAGTTGATGCCCCCCAGGTAAAAAGAACTCCACGAAGAGTCCGTCCTCGAAACCAGGTCGCCGCTCCACGCGTGAACGGGAAACACGGCAAGCCTTATAAACGCGCTTGCGAGAAATAAAGCCATGACCGTCACTACCTGCGCTTCGTTCCCCGATGTCAGAGGCGGCTCTATGAGAACCGCGCTCTCCTTGAGCCATATAGAGCAAAGAAGCGCGCCGGACGCCAGCAGCGCGTCGGCCAGCAACCACGGAACGAAAGCGCGGAAGCGCGGGCGGAGACCGACGGAGTCATGCGCCAGCAATCCCACAAAAGCCACGGCGCTGACCCCGAGCCACATGAGAACGAAAGACAACAACGTCGTGGCAACGAGCGCCATGCCACCCAACCCGCACGCTGCGGGAATCGTCGCCATCAGCAGCGCCGGTCGCGGGACGCTCAGTGGTTTGAAGCCGGCGTAAAGCACGGCCGCTACAGTCAGCATGTTGAGCACAAGAAACGCGGGAAAACCAAAAGGAGTAAACGTGATCGAGCCCCATGACGTGTGATGTGAACGATTTAGAAAAGCGTTCAGCAGCGCCAGATTGAATCCTGCCGCCAGAACAGCGTAACAAAACGCGAGTATGCGCCTCGAGCGCTCAGTCCCCCCGGTCACGACAATTATCGCCGATGCCGCGAACGGCAGGAGTACTGTAACGGCTGTGAGCCAGGAAGCTTCAGCGCGCAACGTCCATCAACCCCTCACGAATAGCTTCCAGCGAGATGGGGCAACCACCGACTTCGGCATCGGCACTTAAACTGTCCGCGACTGTGTCAAAATATTTCAGCGGCGCCGCGAGAGGCCCCCTGCCGAGAGCGCAATCTCCAAGGATCATTACCTTTCGCGCGGCCGGCGCCTGCTCTATCACGGAAAGCGCCGCCTCCGCAAGCCCAACATTCCACAACCCTGTTACTACTATGAGCCCGGCGTGCCTGGGCGAGGCGCACTCACGCGCGCGCGGGCCACGCGCGAAACGACCACGGATTACCGCGTCGACCATATCACCGCAACCTCCACAGCAACCAAGACGCACGTGGAAAATAGTGGTTCCTCCGGCCTGTGGCATGAACAAACCACTCACGCCGATACTCCGATCCATGTGAGGACCAGACCGATAAGGGCAAGCCCTCCTGCCCCTCCCGCTCCCCAGACAAGCGCTCTTGTGGAGCTGGCTCTCGCGAAAACGGTGTCTATGAGCGCAAGCAGTAGCAATACCCCCAGAATCTTGAGCCCCCAGAACACAACCGCGAACCAGCGCGCGCACGGCCCCGCGAAGAAAAGCGCCACCAGGACAAGCGGCACAACGAAAAGCATAGCCGACTCCGAAGCCGCGAAAAACGCCAGTGGAGGTCCGGAGACGTCATCGAGCAAGCCGCCGGGCGCGCCTTGCTTATAACCTCTTCCCAGTGGGCGCAACCGTGCCAGCGCGAGGGCGGCGGCAGTAGCGGAGGCCAGTGCCAGTAAAGCGCCGGCTCTGGCCGCGGCGCCTCCCGCGGAAGCGCCCGCCAGAACGCCGTTCGCTACCTGCCACCTGATCAACCCGGAAACCGACACCTCTCCCGTGCGCAGGACGAGTGCCGCGAGCGCGGTCGCGAAAGGAATCGCCCACGCGAGAAGCGATGCCGCTTCAGGCCACGCCGTCTGACAGACCCTTGGATTTTGAGACAGAAACACCGCAAAGACATCCGTGGCGCCCGCCATCAACAACAAAGCGTACAGGAGCGCCAGGTCTCCCTTTAGAAAACCCAGGATGATGCACGAAACCCATGACAGCGCGAGTATCTTGAGGACAGGAGCTACCCACATGACCGCCTGGAACGAGCCACCGGTGACGATGCACTCGGTGCCGGCGACGACTGAAAAGCGTTCATGGCCGATGCCCGCGCCCGGCAGTTCCGAGCCACTGATTGCGGTACGAACCCCCGACGCGACGGCGTGAGCGGCAAGACCCGCGAGAAAGATAAACAACATTCCGGGAAAAACTGTCAGGTAAGCGATCTTTCCAACGAACACCATGCGCAGCCTCCAAAAAAAAGTTGCCCTCAAGCGACTTTCAGGGTCCGTACCGGACGAGCCGACCCGTTTTCCTTAAATCCTCTTGAGGGCTAGATGAATCTATTAAATTCCAGTAGCTGCGTCAAGTACACTACGCGGAATTTGTTCAAATTTCTGAATCACGCAACTAGGTTCGCTTAACTTTGGGAGCAGGTCTTTTTTTTAAAGTCGATCGTCCGTCCAGAGGGGTCAGGCACCGTCTACCGCTAAAGCGGTAGACGGTGCCAGGCCCCTCTTAAACTTTAAAAAAAGACCTGCTCCCAAAGTTAAGCGCTACTGCCATCTTGGTTTGGCGGTTACGTCAAACCCGGGGTCGCCCGGCCCTCGTATTATGTAGACAGGGATGCCCGCTTCAACCATTTCGAAAAGTTGCTCGACGTCTTTCATGTGCATCCGGATGCAGCCGTGAGACGCCGAACGCCCGATAGACCACGAAGATGATGTCCCGTGGATCAGCACTCCTGACGCGTTCAACGGCAGGGCGCGCGTCCCCAGCGGATTGCGTGGTCCGGGCGGTATGGACGGCGGCATGCTCTTCGCCCATGCGGCGCCGGGGTTGATCCACGATGGGTTCTTCTGCTTCCTCACTATCTTCCACGCGCCTATCGGAGTCG
Organism: Candidatus Anoxymicrobium japonicum; assembly: GCA_002843005.1. NCBI lineage: Bacteria > Bacillati > Actinomycetota > Candidatus Geothermincolia > Candidatus Geothermincolales > Candidatus Anoxymicrobiaceae > Candidatus Anoxymicrobium > Candidatus Anoxymicrobium japonicum. Next base: position 3,896 of record PHEX01000006.1, read on the forward strand.
GGTACGATGGCGACCCGCAGGCAATCGGAAACTCGGCCAGCACCTGCTCACGGTTGTATAGCGAGAGCTTGTGTTCAGCCAAATTGACAATAATGAGCTTCTGAAAAACGGCGTCGCTCATCCCGGCTGGAGTGCGGCCTACCTTGACGTTGACAGTCCGATTGCTCGTAACGAGCGCGGCATCGGCGTCCTTCTGGAGTTGCGCCATGTCACAGTTGCGCCCATCGACAGCCTTGACGATAACCGGTTTCCCCGACGTCACGTCCACATACGCGTCGTGCGGGTGACGGTTGATCGAGTTTATAGCGTTAGAGAGGAAACTCTGCACGCGGTTGGAATCGCTGTTCGCCAGAACCGAGACGTTAACTGGCATGGGCCTGTTGGTGAAGCGCCTCGCCATCCGCTCGAAGATGTTTACGTTCCACGCCTTCGCGTAACTTTCCTCGACCATCTTGCGATAATCGAGCATGAGACCAAGCTCCTCGGGTGTTATCTGATACTTCTCCCCATCGACTTGAAGGGTCAGAGGACGGTTGGCGACACCGGCGAGGTCTTTTCTGCACTTCGCGACCGCTTCCTCCTGGTTCAACCCCGCAACGCTTAAACCGACGATCCTGGCGCCCGCGGGAAACTTGCCGAACGCCATCACATCCTCGACGAACAGATACCCCAGCAACCCGGTCACAAGCGCGCCTAACAAGATCGTGCCCACTACCAGCATTATTCGCGAGAGCTTCTTCTCGCCGAACCATCCCAGCGAGCGAACCGGAATGCTTACCGCTTTCAAGCAATCTCCTTTTAGATTCACGCCAATCACGGCTATTTCACACGCCACGCCGCAAGCATGATAACGATAATCGGAACGTTAGTCCATCTTTGACTTTCTAAAGTTGGCGCAACGGGCAGGCGCGCCTGTTGCGTGAACGCCTCGTTCTTGTGTATAATCGGCATGCCAGAAGGTGATTAGATTGCTTTTTAATGATTTCAGGAAGAATACGGATTCAAATATCCCGCCGACCAGTGGCGGGTTTGCTGTTATGCGAGCCTGCGCGCCTATCCTCACAATTCTCATAGCCACATCGTTTATCATTGGGTTCGCTGTGTCATCGCGCTATGCCACTCGCGCGCTGGCGCAAACCGCGCGTGAAACCGCGAATAGCACAGACGTCATGGCCAGGGACGTTGTGACTCTCGACAGCAAGATCAACGGCCTGCAGAACAAACTCTCCGAGCTCGAGAGTAAATCGTCCACCCTGAGCGAGCGCATCAAGAGTATCGGCGCACAGATTATGTTGTGTCGCGAGAAGCTCGCGAACCAGCGCGTGGCCCTCTCGGCGCGCGCGAGGCGGCTGTACATAAACGGACCCACCAACAAGCTCGCGATGCTGGTGTCCTCCGATGACGTTTCAGACTTTTTCAAGCGCAAAGAGATGCTTCAGAAGGTCGCGGAGCGCGATGCTCAACTCATCAGGAACTTTAAGACGGAAGCGGACGCGCTCAGTGCCTCTATGTCCGAAATGGAGCAGCGCAAGAAAGAGATCAACAAAATCAGTATGGATCTTCGCTCTCGCGCGCGACGCCTGGAAAACGATCGCAGCGCGCGCGCGGCGATACTGACAAAGGCGGGCGAAAGAAGCGGTGACGTCACGTCCCGGTCCAACAAAATCGAAGAGAAGATCAAGGAGATCAACCCGCAGGTTCCCACGGGCAAACCAACTGGGCGAATAATGATGATGGTCGCCACCGCTTACTCACCCGAGGAGCCCGGACTCAGCAACCATACGGCATCGGGAATGCTGGCGACGCGCGGCGTGGTCGCGGTGGATCCGCGCGTCATACCGCTCGGCACGCGCCTGAACGTCGAAGGGTACGGCAACTGCATCGCGGGCGACACCGGTTCGACCATCAAAGGCAACCGCATCGACCTGTGCTTCGATACGCTCGCTGAAATGAACGCGTTCGGCGGCTACCGCACCGTGCGAGTCGAAATACTGGAGTAAGATCAGGGGTCAGGCACCGTTGCGTTACCTCCGGCCGTGGAACTCCGATATCGCCCTCTTCAAGTCGTCTGTCGAAACTTTTCTTCGCTTTGCCCCTGGCAACGATCTCAATAGCGTCTGCCCGTATCGCTGCGTATTGATGCGGCTGTCCATGAGCAGCACCTGACCCCTGTCCTGGCGCGTCCTTATCAGTCTGCCGGCGCCCTGCTTCAGCCGCAGCGCCGCGAGTGGCAGCCCGAAGTCCATGAAGTCGGAGCCGCCCTCCAGTTTCACGCGCTCGCTTCGCGCGACAAAAACCGGCTTCCCCGGACTCTCGAACGGTATGCGCGTGACCACCACGACGCGCAACGTGCTGCCACGCGCGTCCACGCCTTCCCAGAAACTGGATGTCCCAAAGAGGCTCGCGTTTGAATCTTCAACAAACTCCTCGGCCAGGCGTCTTCTCGAGTATCCGGGTTGCTGGCACAGGAGGTTCAAACCGTGTCGCCGCATCTCGCCGACAAGCTGCTCGTACGTCTTCAGCATCAAGCGCCTGTTTGTAAATAAAGCCAGCACACCACCGCGCGCCGCCAGGATCACATCTCCCAGAACGTCCGCGATTCGGGCTTCGTAGTCGCTCGAGTTAGGGGGAGGCATGTCGTGAAGAATGAGTATCTGCATCTGCCTCGAGTAGTCGAACGACGAGTTGAGAATGCATTCCTCTGGCGCCGCTCCGCCGGGCAAGTTCAGCCCGACCCTCGACCTGAAGAAATCGAAGGCGTTGTTGACGGTCAGTGTCGCGGAGGTAAGCACTACCGATGAGATCGCCTCATTGTCGAAGATCGCCTCTCGAAGATCCGAACCTACGTCCACGGGGGAAACCCGCAACGCCTGCTTCTCGAAGTTGTCCTCGCTTGTGACGGTCGCCCATCTCACTCTCCCGTCATCCTCGTCGGAGAACATGATGGCAAGAGCGCCTGCATGCTCCCGCACGCGCGCCGCTTTGCCTTCGAGATCGCTCATCAGGTAATCAAGCTCGGCGGCGGCCGTGCCGCGCTCCTCGCATACGGATTTCACACGAGTGATACGCGCGGCAAGCGTCTCGAGGCTCGTCGCGAACTCTTTAGCTTCGAGCTTCATCTTCTCGTACTCTAAGAGGCGCGTCTGGCCTGATGTGAAGCGGATGTCGTTGAACTCGTACTCCGATCCCGCCCGGAACGCGCACAGCGTCATGAAGAGCTTCTCGAGGCCCTCACACGCTATCTCGGCGGCCTCACCAGCCTCGATTAACTCAAATCGCGCCGCGTCGTGCGCCTCTGAGGGCAAGCGCCGGATAACAGTGGCGTCGAGGTCGGCAAGGAAGCCCGATCCGTCCACCGGGTCATAGAGGGACTCGAGGAACCTTCGCGTCTCACGGTATTCGAGCTCAACCGTGAACTGATCGGTTGCCACATCCTCCAGCGTGTGAGCCTCGTCTATGATCACCGACTTGAACGGGAAATTTACACCCGCGAGCAACAGCGAATGGTTTACCACGACTATGTGCGAGCGCCTGGCCCGGTAAAGCGCCCGCCGGTAGAAACAGTAGCCTCCCTGGGCAAACTTGCACCTGCCGCCCGGGCATTCGCGGTGATTTGCCATCACCAGCTCATCGAGGCCGTGAAGGTGCGGCACGTTCAACAGCGAGACATCTCCCGTCTCGCTCTCCGTGATCCATGTGAGAAGCATGCCAAATGCGCCGAGCTGCCGCTCGGAGAGCCTCTTCCTGCCGCTGACGAGCGTCTGCAACTTGCGAAGGCACAGGTAGTTGCTGTAACCCTTGAGAACCGAGTAACGGAACGAACCCTCCCCGAGCGCCCCCTCGAGTGTCGGAAGGTCTTTGGTGTGCAACTGGTCCTGCAGGTTGAGAGTGCGGGTCGAGACCACGACCGGGTACCCCGTGGCTTTCGACACGAGCACGGCCGGCGCCAGGTACGCGAGCGACTTGCCGGTGCCCGTGCCCGCCTCGATGAGCAGTATGCTGTCTTCCTCGAAGGCGCGCCTGGTGGCCTCCGCCATCTCTGTCTGCTCGTCACGCTCTTCGTAATCGCCGAACTGGCGAGCCAGCGGCCCGGCAGACGCGAATATCGCGCGCACTTCCTCCGCGGGGACATGGCACGGCGCCGACAAACCATCGAGCGGCGGGATATTTTCCCAGAAGCGATCTTTTTGCGCGACGTCGTCAAGATTGAGCGCCTCGGGCTTCCTGCCACCGGTTCTCTCGTCCAGCACTCTTCGCGCCAGCAACGTCAATCCGCCTGCGTGCGCCGGCCCATGGTCGGCCAGCGCACGCAGAAGCGCGACAGACACATTGTAGAGACCGTTTACAAGGACGTGAAAAACATGCAACAGTGTTTCGGCGTCGTCCATGGCGCGATGAGTACGGCCTGTATCGATACCCCAGATGCCCGCGAGATCGGCCTGCCTGTGTCCGCGCAGGGACGGCATCAGCATCGTCGCAAGGTCGTGCGCGTCAATGTAAGGGTTCGTGAAACGGCCATGCCCCATGCGGTCATAGAGAGCCCGGAGGAAATCCTCCTCGAAGCGCGAGTACGCCACGATCGTGCGCTCGCCGAGAAACTCCACGAACTCTTCGAAGAACTCGTCCATGGAAGGCGCGCCGGATACCATTTCATCATCTATTTCCGTCAGCATGCGGATCTGACAGGGGATCTCGCAACCGGGGTTGATAAGCGTTGACAGACGTCCCACGGCCTTATCGCCCGTAGCGAGTATTGCGCCGATCTCAATTATTCTGTCGCGCGCCGCGTCAAAGCCGGTTGTCTCGAAGTCGAGAACGCAGTACTCCATATCTCCCTCGAGCAACGCCTGAAACTCACGGGAGAGCGTGGGAAAAGACAGGTATTTTTTCTTGACGTCCGCGCTCGCGCGCAGAAACAGGTCGTCAGGCAAAACGCCTCAATTCTCTAAACGTTGACTGGCACTAACCGCGCGTGGATGTATCCAAAAGTCGAAGGTAAAAGTATAGTATATCCCACACACAACCGTGGAGGTGGATTTGTCCTGACGGATAGCGCGGTTCTCAAAACTGTTTCAATAAGCTCATCGTCCAAGAACTCGGGCAAGAGCACGGTTGCGTCTTTTCTCGTTGGTGAACTCGGCGCCGACTACGGCCTGAAAGTCAGCCACGGCAACCACGCACCAGCCCCTATCGTCACCGAACCCGAGATCATCTCTCGGCCCGGCACTGACACCGCCGCGCTCGTTCGAGCCGGCGCGAAGAAAGTAGTCTGGGTGAACGCCGACGCCGGGACGCTCGAGAACGCGCTCGAGCAAGCGCTCGCGCTGTTCTCTGAAGGCGGAGTCCTGGTGGCGGAAGGAAACAGCGCGCTGGAACGCCTCTCGCCCGACTTCGCGGTATTTCTCATGACGGCGCCGTTTGAGGAGTTCAAGCCCTCCGCCTCCCCCGCGCTCGAGAAGGCGAACCTCGTCCTTGTCGACTTGCGATGGGCACTCGCAGACACCTCGAAAAAGGTTATCAGTGCCGGTCTCCACGCGCGAGCCCCGAACGCCCGTACAATCTTCTACTCAGACAAACAGGGGTTCACCGAAGCGCTCGAGGAAACCGCGCGCCTCGCCAGAAAAAAAGTAGCATTATAGCAAAAACGCAACACATGGGGTCAAGCCCCACGTGTTGCGTTTTAATCTCTTTTCCGGCTCGACGCTTACCTGGCAACCTCAGCCACAGGCGTCGCTTTCACCTTGCCGAACGTCTTGCGAACCACAAATCGGTTGAAGAGCGGTGTGCATGCGTTGCCGATAAGTATCGAGTACGCCACCGCCCCTGTGGGCGCCGCGTATAACCTTATCACCACTATCAGCACGCCGATCAGCACGCCGTACAGTACCTGCGCAACCCTGCAGTCAGGGCTCGTCACCCAATCGGTGGCCATGAAGAATGACCCGAGCATGACACCCCCGGCGAGGATCATGTAAAGCGGGTTCTGCCCCAGTATCGCCGAGAGGATAAACACTGTTCCAATGATCGAGGCCGGTATATGCCAGGTTATATGACCCTTGTACATGAGGTAAGCCGCGCCCACCAGTACGGCAAGCACCGACACTTCGGCCACCGCGCCACCCGCGTGGCCGAGGAATAGCTCCAGATACCCCGGTCGAACGCCGGCGAGCGAGCCACCTTTGATAAATGTGAGAGGCGTTGCCGTAGTCACGCCATCCAGACTCCCAAGAGAGTAGGACGCGTTTGCCATTGCCCAGAACCTCGATATCACAAGCATCGATACGAAGCCGAACAGCGCCGGGTTGAACATGTTGCGGCCCAACCCGCCCATGAGCTCTTTTACTATTGCCACCGCTATGACCGTACCAATCATCGCATACCAGAACGGCACCGCCGGCGGGAGAAGAAGACCCACAAACAGGCCCGTCACTATCGCGCTGAAATCGTCGATAGTCACACTGCGCTTCATCAGCTTGCGCATGACCCACTCCGAACAGATAGCCGCCACGACACAAGCCGCCAGGTTCACTATCGCGTAGAGCCTGAAGAACCCGATAGCAACAACAATCACGGGCATGAGGGCGATAGCAACGTCCCTCATAGCCGAACCAACCTCATCCTTGCTCACTATGTGCGGCGGCACCGACATAATAAATTCACGGTCTGCCATGCAAATCTCGCCCCCTTTCATTTCTTAGCCGCAGCGGCAAGTTCCGCCTTGGCTTTGCGCACGTAAGCAATGTGCCGTATTCGAGCCGGGCACACGTAAGAGCAACAGCCACACTCAAAACAGTCATTCGCCCCGTACTTCTCAGTAAGGTTCCACCGCCCGCGCTTTGCCTGCTTCACTATGAAGTTCGGCATCAGGAACATCGGGCAAACATCTCCGCACTTGTTACACCCAACGCACTGCTGTTCCGCACTCTCTTCCACGGCCTCCGCAGGTAAAACCACGATGCCGCTTGTCCCCTTAACGACCGATGCCGACAGATCTTTCTGCGCGAAGCCTGTCATCGGACCACCCATTATCACCTTGCCAGGATTGCCAATGATGCCCCCGCACTGCTCGATCACATGCGCTATTGGAGTCCCTACCTTGACATTGATGTTCCTGGGATTCTTGATGCCCGGGCCAGTAACTGTGATGACGCGTTCTATAACCGGCTTTCCCGTGGCCGCCGCGTCGTAGAGAGCTACCGCTGTCTGCGCGTTCTGCACCAGCACACCGACCTCGCTCGGCAACTTGCCGGGCGGAACCCTGCGTCCGGTGATCGCGTCGATGAGCATTTTCTCGGCACCCTCGGGGTATTTGACCTCGAGCACCGATACCTCGAGTCCCGGCTCTCCCGAGAGCTTCGCCGAGAGCAAATCGGCCGCGTCCATCTTATTGGCCTCGATCCCAATGATGCCGCGCTCCGCGCCAACAGCTTTCATCATGAGCTTGAGACCTTTGATGAGATCGTCAGGCCTCTCGAGCATCAGCCGGTGGTCGCAGGTCAGAAACGCCTCACATTCGCAACCGTTAATTATGACAGTATCAATGGATTTGCCCTTTGGCGGCGCGAGCTTTACATAACTCGGGAACGCCGCGCCTCCCAGGCCGACCAATCCGGCCTCCTTGGCGATCTCCCTGATCTGCTCGGGCGTCAGATTGCTTACGTCACGCGTGTCGGTAAACTTGCCAGGCTGACCTGGATCCACCGAGATAACAACACATGCAACAGAAGCGCCTGTAAAGTTTTTTCGCTCTTCAACAGCCTTCACCGTTCCTGATACGCTGGCGTGCGCTGGCGCCGAGATGAAGGCCTCACTAGACCCTATTTTCTGGCCAACCTCCACTCTGTCACCGACTTTCACAGTCGCCTGGTTTGGCGCGCCGACGTGCTGCTGCATCGAGATCACCACTTCAGTAGGGAGAGAGATGTCTTCTGTCGCCTTGCCGGCGGTGGCCTCCTTCTGATATGGGGGATGTATCCCGCCACGGAATGTCTTAAGTTCCACCAGTTTTCCCTCCTCTCCTATTTATCCAACTTGTTTTTTTCTTCGAGGCCGCGGTTTCGGGCGTTGATAACGCCGTTTACAACCATAGCCGCAACGAGCCCGACAGCGGCAAGCCCGCCGTACGGCCTAGCCATGGACTTCCACAACTTGACCGAAGCAGGCACGGACGGATTCACCGGAAGAGCGTACTTCTCCGGAGAAGCCGACAGCACGTACAGATAACGCAAGCCTCCGAGCTGATCCTTGCCATAAACCTGTGCCTCCGCGACGCCAGCCTTCTTCAACTGTTCCACCTTGAGCTCCGCCCTGTAAAGAAGCTCTTGCCTGCCGCCAAACAACAGCGCTCCCGGAGCGCACGCCTTGACGCACGCCGGCGTGTCGTAACCGTCCATGGCATTTGAAACCCTGTCCAGGCACAACGTGCAACGGTAGACGCCCTTCTTCTTCTGGTTATAACCTGGAACGTCAAATGGACATACCGCTCTGCAATAGTTGCATCCGATGCACTTTTTTGGGTCGGTCGCTACCCTCTTGATTATCGAACCATCCGCCAGATTGAACTTCTCATGCTTCGTCGCCCCTGACGGGCAAACCTCAACGCACGCCGCGTCGGTGCAATGCATGCACTGGTGCTTGGTGAACAACCAGCTCATCTGCCCATTGAAGTGCTCATTAAACAGGATGCGCATCCAGGTGTTCGAACCAAGAGACGGCGGGTTCTCGTAAGAACCAAGATTGGTCGTCCTCTCGGCCGGGTTCTGATTCCACTGCTTGCAGGCAATCTGACATGCGCGGCAAGCTGTACATCTTGTCGAATCAACCAGAATTGCCTTTTCGGTTCCATGTCCATCTATCATGCCACGTCACCTCCTATGCTTTTTCGATGTTGACCAGGAACGCTTTGTACTCCGGGATCATGGTGTTGGCGTCACCAACGTGCGGGGTCAACTGGTTTGCCGCGTAGTTATTGCCGTTGGGCCCCCCGGTTGAGTAACCTGTGTAGCCAAAGTGCCACGGGATGCCAACCACATCAGTTTTCACTCCGTTTATGGTCATTGGCTGCACCCTGTCTGTGACAAGCGCAACCGCGCCCACTTCGCCCCTGACGGACTTGACCTTCACGCGGGTGCCATTGCTGATACCTTTACGTTTGGCGAGATCCTTGGACATTTCCACCAACATCTCCGGTTGTAGTTCTGCAAGCCAGGGCAAGTTGCGGGTCATCTGTCCCGCCTGCCAGTGCTCGGTTAGCCTGAATGTCATACAGACTATTGGATAGTTTTTGTCGCCTACCTCCGCCAGCTTATCCATATCTGAATCCCAGATCTTTATGACCGGGTTATTCTGGCTCTTGCTCATGCTGTTCTCGCACGGCGCCTCCACCGGCTCGTAGTGTTCGGGAAAAGGCCCGTCCGTAAACGCGCTGCCGGGAGCGAAGAGATGGCCCATGCCAAAGTTGAGCATTATATACGGATTAGCCGCGGATACGGCGGGTGGCACAGGCGGCTTGTCCGGCTTGGTTGCATCGACAAACGCGAAGTCTGCGACATCGTTGTTGACCCATTTCGCCCCGTCCCACTGAACCAGGTTCTTGTCCTTGTTCCACGGCTGGCCCGCAGGATCCGCCGAACAGCGGTTGTACAATATCCGTCGGTTGACCGGCCACGCGAACGTCCACTTCGGGAAAAGACCCAGCCCGCTGGGATCCACGTTCTCTGCGCGCTTGGAGAGATTACCTCCTGTCAACGGATAGACATCCTCAGTCGGATAAACGCCCGAGTACACCCAGCAGCCACAGGCAGTGGATCCGTCATCCTTCAGCGCTGTGAAGTTCAAGACCTGCTTCTTGTCAGCCCACGTAAACCCGTTTATCTCTTTTAATACCACATTTGGGTCGGGCTCTTCCCCGTACGGCCAGTACAGGTTGACGATAGCCTCGCGATTCGGCGCCTTCTTGTCAGCGACATAGAGTTCGCGAAGCTTCAGCATTACCTGGCTTATTATCGCGGCATCCGGCCGCGCCAGGCCTGGAGGGTCAACCGCTTTGTAACGCCACTGCATCCAGCGGCCGCTGTTGGAAATTGTGCCCTCCTTTTCGACGGAGGAAGCCGCGGGGAGAAAGAACACCTCTGTATCTATCTTGCCGGCATCAGCGTCCGGCCTCTTCCAGAAAGCCGACGTCTCGGTCTCCCACAGGTCAACCGCGACAAGCCAATCCAGATTCTCTAGGGCTTTGCCTTCCATGTTTGAGTTCGGCCCGCCCACGCATGGATTTTGTCCCCAGCAAAACATTCCCTTGACCTCTTTTTTGTAAAGAGCCTCAAAAATGGCGATATGACTGTAGTTCTTGCCATCTTTGACCTTGGGGAGCCACTGATAACCAAACTCGTTTTCGGGTTTGGCGTTGTCCCCCCAGAACGCTTTCAACAGGCTCACTGTAAACTTTGGCCCGTTTTTCCAGAAAGCCGTTCCAGCGCTCTTAACTCTCGTCTCGTTGTGTGTCTTGAGATCCGGAAGTGTCGTGCTGTTCGGCACCGCCAAGTACCCTGGCAGGATGTGCCAGAGAAGCGCGTGATCCGTTGAGCCCTGAACGTTGGATTCGCCCCTGAGAGCCGCGATCCCACCGCCGGGAACCCCGATGTTCCCAAGCAATAGCTGCAGAATGGCAAATGAACGGATGTTCTGTGTGCCACAAGTGTGGTGGGTGAGGCCCATCGCGTAGAGATGCACTCCGCTCTTCCCGCGCTCATGCGTGGCGCAGTAGGTTTTAGATATCTCATCGAACTTCGCTTTTGAGATACCGCATATCTTCTCGACCATCTCGGGCGTGTACCTGGAATAATGTTTCTTCAAAAGCTGAAACACGCACTGCGGGTTCTGGAAAGTCGGATCCTTCAGGGGCACCGCATCCGGCAGCGGCTTGCCGTCGGGACCAATCTTGTCCATCTGGTAACTCCAGGTGACCGGGTCGTACTTCCGCTTCTCCTCGTTGTAGCCGGAGAAAAGGCCCGTCTCCTCATTGAACTTGTATCCAGGATTGACCAGGAACGAGAAGTTGGTGTACACCTTTACGTAATCCCAGTCAATGGTGTTGTTTTCGATAGCATAGTTGATGATCCCGCCACAGAACGCGATGTCAGTCCCCGGGCGAATTGCTGAATAGATATCCGCCTTGGATGCCGTGCGCGTGAACCGCGGATCTACCACTATCAGCTTTGCCGGATCCTTTTCGCGATGCATGGCCTCATTCATCCATTTGAACGCGAGTGGATGCGTCTCAGAAGTATTGGAGCCACATGCCAAAAAGCAGTCTGAGTTCTTGAGGTCGATGAAGTGGTTGGTCATAGCGCCCCTGCCGAAAGAACCGGCCAGGCCGGGAACCGAGGGTGAGTGACAGATGCGAGCCTGGTGCTCCAGATAAGCAATGCCAAGGCTTCTCGCGAACTTGGTAAGCAGGTAGCACTCTTCGTTATCCAGCGAAGCTCCACCGAAGTTGGCGATGGCTTCTGTGCGGTTGCACTTTACCTTCTTCCCTGTCGGCTTTCCCTCCTTGTCAAGTATTTCATCCTCGAGAATCCAGTTGTTGTCCCTTGTTTCTTTTACCTTCCTGGCAATACGCGTGATTGCGTCTTCCCAGGAAATCTCTTTCCAGGACGATGAGCCAGGCGCTCTGTATAGTGGTTTGGTAAGACGCTTCTTGTTCGGCTTGCCATCTACAAACCCTACCTGAATGAGCGACGTGCCCTTGCTGCAAAGCGTGCCCGTATTAATAGGGTGATCCGGATTGCCTTCCGTATTGATGATTTTTCCTTTTTCACTTCTAACCAAAATACCGCAACCCGTCCCGCAGTAAGGGCAGATAGTCGTCGATTCTTTTCCCGTGGAGATGCGTAGCGGTTCGGTCGCTGCCAGTGCGGGAACGCTGAAGCCCAGGTTTGCCAGTGCCGCAGTGCCGATACCCGCACCTGACAGCTTCAGGAAATCCCTACGTGTTAGTTCCATGTTCCCCTCGCTTTCTTTGGTTTCCCTGCCGTCAATTCACGAAATATAACACAAAATCAATTTACCTGTAAGAAGAACTCGAGTCCCACCTCCCGATGCTCATCCATGGTTCCGGCAAAACCGATATCCTTATCGAGCTTTTAGTATCCGCCTGAAGCGCGATTCAAACCTTTCTTCTTCGCCGCAAGGTCAAGTTTGACCGTCACAATATCTTCCAGCGGTAATAAGACGTCCACGCCGCCGTCCCGCAGGTCAACGACCTTCACATAACGCTTGCAAGCCTTACAGTAGCTGGCCCTTTTGCTCTCATCATTATCGAGATACAGGAACTCGAGCGAGCCGTGCGAATCATCACAAAACGGGCACTGCGCCCGCTGGACGTTCCACAGGGTATGACATAGCGAACACTCAACAAGCCAGAGGCCATCTTCTTTGCGAAACTTACCCATCAGGGGAACGCATCCGCAAACGGGGCATTTGCCCCGCCGCCATAACGACTGCTCCATTTCAACCGGTTGAATACTAGCGCTTTTCCTGTAAAACGGCACAAGCGCCTCCCACAAAATACTCCCGGCAAACGCCAAATTCCGCTCCGCGGACTCGCCAGTGGGCACAAAATCAAGTTTCTCGCCCGAGAGCACTTTATTTCGTGTGTCTGAGAAGCGCTCATCGGAAAGCCCTTCCCAGGATAGTAGTTCCTCGCGGTATGAGAAACCACCGACCTTCAGTTTGTCGATTGCCAGGCATATCCGATATGCCAGGACTCGAAATTCGGCCACGTCTATTTCGAAGCTGAACGGATCCAGAAGCGGCTTGCCTGAGCGCAGGCTCGCTTCCACATCCTCGGGACTCATCGCGTCCAGCGAACAGGAGATCTCTTCAAGGGCGGCCTGCTGAACCTCCATTATGGCACCGTACATCCGAAGCGCGTCGGCGTAATCGGGATAGTGCTTCACGTAGAAGGCTACGGATTCGCGAACCGCTTCGACCCCCGGGGTAATCACAAGCAACTCTCCTTTCCAACGTACATTTTCTACAAAAGCGTATGAAATCTCCGTCGATCCAATCCGCGCGCGGTCAGCTTCCAACGTCCGCTTCCAGGGCAGCCGCGGCGGCCCTTCGTTTTCGCGTCGTAATCCATGCCAGCGCGATGCTTATTATATAGAGGATAAACATTGGAATCGCCACAAGCGTCATAGTGACAGGACTCCAGTCGGGTGTTAGCAAAGAGGCGGCAAGCAGGATGATGATCACAGCCCAGCGCCACTGCTTCTGCAACTGCTCGGGGGTTACCACGCCCATCGCGACAAGCATCCAGATAAACACAGGGGTCTCGAAGGAAGCGCCCAGACCCAGCATGAACCATCCGGCGAAATTAACGTACTGGTTGGCTGATATCACCGGCCTCATCTGTGTGCCGGCGACTCCGAGCAGCCACTTGATGCCCGCGGGCATAATGAACTTGTAGCCGAAGGCGACTCCCGCCACGAAGAACGCGACGATCGTCAACATGACAAGCACCATGTACCCGCGTTCCTTGCGCTTCAGCGCGGGGGAGACAAAAGACAGTATCTCAAAAAGGATCACGGGCAAAGAGAGAAGAAGTCCGCCGAAGATCGCCAGCTTGAGCTTGACCAGAAACGGCTCCATAAGCCCCATGTAGTTCAAGTTCAAGGTGATGCCGCCGGCGGGGGCTTTCAGAATCTCCAGAATGTCCCACGCGAAGATCCACCCGACCGCAACCGCCACCGCGAGCGCGATAAAAGTTACGATTATCCTGCGGCGAAGCTCCTCCAGGTGCTGGAAGTAAGTCATCTGACCAGGATGAAACGGGACACTGAACGCCAATTACGCCGCCCTGGCTCTATGAGTTCTGCTCGGAATTGGAACCGGATCCATCGAGGCTTTTCTGTACCTCTTCTTGAACCTTGTCGGTCGAGTCGCGGAACGCGCGCAGCGCCTGACCTACAGACTGCCCAACCTTTGGGAGGCGGGACGGCCCGAAGATAACAAGCGCGATGACCATTATGATTACCAGTTCCGTCGGTCCGAGTCCAAACATCTGAAAACTCCTTTGTCTCGAGAATTGAGCGCAATCATATCACACGCAAGGGCAAAAGCGCCCCGTTCAGTAGCCAAGTTCGCGCAAACGCCAGTCGGGAAGCCCGAAGTGATGGGCGATCTCGTGCAAAACCACCTCGCGGACAACATCGGTCACGGATCTGCGCGTCTGCCGCGCGTACTGCTCGATCGGTTCCTTGTATATCGTTATCTTATCAGGAAGAACAAGGGAGTAACCACGGCCGCGGCTAGTCGGAGGGACACCTTGATACAGCCCGAGCAAAGCGCTGTGTTCGGTAATCCCCGCCGCATCGAGGTCGGAGCGGTCAGGGTGCTCCTGTGCCACTACGCTAACGTTGCCCTCGTCGAGAGCGGCTGAGAAGTCCTCCGGCAAACCTTCGATCACTTTCTCTACCAGTAAACTGAAATCCTCGATCTTCATTGTCCGACGAGAAACGGATTGGTTCTTTTCTCTAACCCTACGGTGGTTGAATCCATGTGGCCGGGGTACATTTTCGTTTCCGGGTCGAGCACAAAAACCTTCTCGCGCACTGAGTTCATGAGAGCTTCAAAATCGCCACCTGGAAAATCCGTCCTGCCGATCGAACCCCTGAAGACTAGGTCGCCGTCGAAAAGCGCGTCGTCGATAAGAAAGCTTACGCTGCCTGGTGAATGGCCGGGTGTGTGGAGCACCTGTACTGTCAAACCCGCCAGCTCCAGCGCCTGACCGCCCACGAGAGGCTTGATTTCCTCAGGTGTCCTGAGCTCCTCGATCCCGAGCATGGCAAGCATCATCTCGGGGATCATTTTGAGCGCCGGTATCTCGATCTCGTGCAAATAGACATCCGCGCCGGTCGCCCCGGCGATATCGGCCGCGCCGGCGATGTGATCGGGATGCGCATGTGTCAGAAGAATTGCCGCAAGCTCGAGCTCCTGCCTCTCTAGATACTCCAGTACACGGTGGGTCGATAGCCCGGCATCAATAAGCACGGCGCTGTGTGAGCCATCCTCTCGAACGAGATAGCTGTTAGTGCCGAACGAAAGATCCGTAAAACACTCTACGTTCAAACTCTTATCCTTCAAGTCGGGTCAGGGGTCAGGCACCGTCTACCGCTGCGTCTACCGCAACCAGGGGTTTACCTCTCTACGTGTTCATGGCAGGTCTATTATATTCGCTCCGCTCGCGAGCTCATCATAACGATCCGTGCAGGTCAGTACCAGCACCTGCTGGTCGGCCGCCACACCCTCGAGAACCTCCCAGAGCAACGCGAGCCGGCGCTCGTCGAAATACGAAAACGAGTCGTCGAAAATCAGGGGCGGCTTGCGCCCTCCCGAAAGAAGATCGACCAGTTCGAGCCTCGCGGACAGGTACAACTGGCTCGCGGTTCCCTTGCTCAATGTGGCAAGCAACTCATCACCGGAAATATTTTCCTCTTTCTCCGGCGAGTAAATTGATATTGCCAGGTCACTACAGTTGACCTCGACACGGTCGTACCGCCCATCGGTCAACAGGGAGAACGTGCGTCCGATGCTCGCGGCAAGAATGGGAATCGCCGACGAGAACATCTGCTCCGACGCCTGTTTCATCGCGTCCAGCGCCATTGTGTACACGCGCAAGCGTCGTTTCGCGGACAGCGAAGCCTGTGAGAGCCACGTTACAATTTCTTCGATCTCCACGGAATCCTGCTGATCGGACGCGGACTTCTCGAGATAGAGAAAAAGCGCGCCACGCTCGGTCTCGAGCCCTTTGATGTCTCCCACAAGTTCGTTGCGCTCGCGGCCAACGGTTTCAAGCTTCTCCGGATCAAGCCTGTACGGATCGAGCTCACGAATATTCTCTGTTGCGACGGACGTGTCCAAAAGCGCCCGGCGCCGATCATCCTCACACTGATCGATCGGGCGTTGTCCCAGAAGCGCGCTCAGACCCGCGGACCCCTCTTTGCGTTCCGCCAACAACTCGCGATATCTGTCGAAGCGCGCGAAGAACGTCTCTGGATCATCGCATCCCACCGACTCCAGAAACTCGCGCTCGCGGATTTCAAGTCTGTGGACCTCGGCCCTGGCGCGTTCGGGTGGCTCACTGTAACCAGTGGAGAGGGTTGGGACATAACCCCCCTCGCCCCCCTTGTCAGGGGGGACATAACCCCCCTTGCCCCCCTTGTCAGGGGGGTATCTTGTTGTCGCCGTGAGAAAATAAACGCCTACCGCCGCCAGCAGAACGCCTGGCGCCGCAATCGTGAACCAGACGGCATGGATCGCACTTCCGAGCGCGGCGCTCACCGCTATCAAAAGTAGCCCGGCAGCCAGAGCGATCACGCCCGAACGCCTCGAGCGCAACGCGGCGACGGGCGCGGCTGAACGCTCCTCGAGCTCCTTCTCATGAAGCCCGGCAAGCGATTCGCGCACGTCAATCACTTTTCGCAACTCGACCGCGGCGGCGGGCTCTACTCCACGGAAGCCGGGGAATTCGTTCTCTACTTCTCTGTCGATGCCCTCGAGCCTGGCGGCTATTTCCATGGCCCTGTCGGCGGCCTCAAACCTTTCGCGCAAATCCTCCACGCGCGCCTCCGCTTCCATAAGCCGACGGTTCTTGTCAAGCAGTTGGGATAGATCCGCCAGCCTGCTGGCTTTCTCCTCGATCAACCGCTCGACCTCGGCAAGCCTATCCCTTTGCTTTTTCTCCTCGGCTACGCTGTCAGCCAGGTCTTTTTGCTTGATCAGGTACGTCTCGTGTTCCTCCTGGAGGCGCTTGATCGTACCCGGATTATTGGTCGGACGTTCGATCCCTCTTTTGAGTTCATCGACCTCGGCGGACAGCCCGCGCATCGCGCGCTCCACCAGTGCGCTCTCGCGGCTGCCGATCACCACCTCGCGGAGCATGGCCGCAAGCTTTCTGGACGCGGAAAACTCCTTTCCCTGGTTGACCATCTGATCTTGAGTAATGCAGGCCGTCCGCAGATACCGCGAGGAGTCGCGAAAGCCAAGAATCTCCGCCATCCTCGAATCGGCCGCTTTCGGACTGCCGAGAGCCGTGGCTTCGCCGGGCAACTCCAGAGAAACCTTCTTTGAATCGAAATTTTTGACGAGCCTGTACTCGCCGTCGTCGTCAGTGAAGTCAAGCTCTATTTTCGGCAATGTTTCCGAGCCCCAGCGCGCGTCCTGCCTTCCACTTATGCCCTTTGTGGAGGGCTTCTCAAAAAAAGCGGCTATGAGCGCTCTCACAATCGTCGACTTGCCTGATTCGTTCGGGCCTCTGATCAAGTTCAGGCCCGGCGACAGGACGATCTCGACGTCTGAGAAACGACGAAAGTTTATCATCCTCAGCCTTCTCAAACGCATGTCGCATCACCGTCCGCGAGCATCGAGAGCCCGACCTGCATAGCGTCGACGATCTCATCTCTTTCGGCATCCGACGCCCCGATGAGCTTCTCCCGCAAAACTTCCAGGTAAAGCCTCGCGGGAGAACCTTCAGGATAACTGTCGGGCTGAAGACTCGAAGGCGCCGCACAGGAGCGGTCTGTGAGCAGCACGTGAAAGAACATCTCTGACACCGAGTCGATAAGCTTGCCGATATCCGGGTAGTCGAGACGGCGCACCCCCTCTATGAAAACGTGCAGCGCCTTGTCCGGATCCGCCAGTGACTCGATCATCGATGTGAGCCCGGCCACTCCCATGTCCTCTGCCTTGATTGTCAACTCCTCGTAAGCGCATTTGCCGAGCTTGACCGGCTGCGCGCGGGTGGCGTCACGGTCGAAATTCACCAGCAGCACGTGGCCGAACTCGCCTTTCCGCATCTTGATCATTTCGGGGCTCCCGGAGTA
This sequence comes from Candidatus Anoxymicrobium japonicum, assembly GCA_002843005.1. Classification (NCBI taxonomy): domain Bacteria; kingdom Bacillati; phylum Actinomycetota; class Candidatus Geothermincolia; order Candidatus Geothermincolales; family Candidatus Anoxymicrobiaceae; genus Candidatus Anoxymicrobium; species Candidatus Anoxymicrobium japonicum. The sequence continues at coordinate 21,781 of PHEX01000006.1, forward strand.
GAAAGCCGCGACGTCGCCCGCCGAACGATCGGAGAGCGAGTGGTAGTGGCCAAGCGCGACGTAGTCCATGCCGCACTTCTCAATGTGGGCACTGGTGGCGACGTATGTGTCGTCGGTGACATCAGGTATCTCAAAGCTGGCGTGAAGCATCCCGATGCGCCACCTGCTGTCGTCGCACGGACGCAGGTCGGCAAGCGGGTACCTGTTCGCGAACGGTTTGACGTTGGCATTGCCGTAAACCGTGCAATCGAGCTCAGGAAATCTCACTGGAAGCATCTCCTCGCTCTTGAACACAGTGAGGTTTTCGATCGCGGCAAGCCCGTCGGCTCGCCATATAGAGTGCTCGCCGTAGGGGTCATGCGTGCCGGGCGACACGAGAACCGGGATGTCCGCGTCCAGCAGATTTTGAAGCCCGCGGGCCACCCTGTCTATGAGCGATGTGGAAACTCGGTCTGAGTCAAAGAGGTCTCCCGCGATGAGAAACAGGTTGACCCGCTCCCGGATAGCAAGATCCACCGTATCGTCGAAAACCTCGAGCAGCCGGGTTCTCATCTCCTCTCCCTTGCGCCCCAGGCTCAAGAATTTCGCGCCGAGATGCACGTCGGCGGTATGAAGAATCTTAAGCGACATATCAATCCATCCTGGTATTCGAAAAGCCGTTTAGCGACGCTTGTGAAGCGGCTTTTTGCAAAACTGGCATATCTCATACGCCGAAGGGACTGACTGGCCGCAATTGGGACACCGGATAATCTCGGGCATGTCGTACTGGTGATCCTCGCCGCTCCGGATGCGAAGATGGCGCTCTCCGGTAACTTTGAAATACAGCCACGCGAATACCAGCCCGAGCGGACCTGTCAGTAATCCTATTAACTGCCAGAGCTGGTAGCTCCCACCGTTTGAGCGCGCGAGATCCGCTGCTGAAAAAGCGCAGTAAAGCCAGAAAATCGCCACACTGGAAATAAGGGCGATCTTCATCATTGTGTTCGACGCGGCAAAGTACATTCACTCCTCCTTTCTCAAGCGCTCTTCCCTTTGAAGCGGGCGCCTCTTATGCGAATCTTGCATTCATCATAAACGCCGGTTCCTTGAATATCGATATAAAACTCCGAAATTTCGTTGACGACAGAAGCTATCACGCCAGGATCAAGCCTTTTCCGCTCACGCGTGAAGGCTTCACGTCAACCGGCTTTTCTTTTGTCATCCTCAAATCACTTTTCTCCTAGTCGATGGCCTTCACTTCAAATAACGTGCAAAAACGCAACACGGGGGGCCTGACCCCCAATGTTGCGTTTTTCTATCTTTCTCCTTTATTTGACCATGAAATCAGCGCTTTTATGTCAAGCGGCTCGCCTTTGGACGGGTCGAGCGCCAGGCGTATCGCCCCGGCCTCGCAGGCGCCTTCGCAAACGCCGCAGCCCATGCATTTCTCGCTGTCCACCACGGCGGCGTCATCGTCCACCTCGATGGCGAAGAACGGGCATTTCTCGGCGCAGTCGCCGCAACCTGTGCACTCCCCGGCGACTCGAGCGCGGTAGCCGCTCGCGCACACCATCGGCAGGCGCATCTTGTTCCACGACTGCATCCCCAGGCAGCAGCACGAGCAGCAGTTGCATATAGCGTAGAAGCGCCCCCCGACGACGTCCTTGAAGTAGGCGGCGTGCACGTGCCCGCGCTTGTGCTCCGCGCGCAGTATCTCGAGCGCCTCGGGCTGTGTGATCTTCCGAGCGTTTGAGACGCCGTGTTCCACCGCGAATGACGCGACCGGGTCTCCAACTATGAGGCATACGTCAAGCGGGAGACACGGGTTATCCTGCAAATGGCGGCACGCGCAATCGAGCACCGCAATATTATCCGGGTTCTTAAGCACGATATCACGAGCGATCGGGTACGGGATTATCGACTCGGAGATGTTCCTGATGTCGATATCTTCCTGGATCGTCACGAGGCCTTCCGCGAGCTCGAGCGGTACGATCTTGCCGTGGTAAGTCGAGGTCTCGACGGTAAGGATCTCTCGCAATACTTTGCTTGCGAGAATCTCGAGTATCTCCTCGACCTCGGGGGGAATCTCCTCTTCAGGCTTTTTCTGGACAAGCGGGGTGTTCTTTGCCATCTGGTACAGGTAATGAGGGATGTATCGCCCGTAGAGGTAAGCGTGCACGGCTGTTTCCGCGTTCTCGGCCCCCAGCATCTCCAACATCTTTTCAGTCGAGTCTTTCAACTGCTATTCCTCTCCTGTGTAGCGCAAGCGTCTATCGGGCGACGCCTTCAGCCTTGAGCCTCGCGATTTCGTCGGTCTGGCGTCCAATCATCTTCAGCACCTCGTCGGTGTGCTCTCCCAGCGCCGGCGCCGACGTCCGTATCTCGCCTGGCGTCTCCGAGAACTTGAATGGGATGCCGAGCGTCTTCATCCTGCCAAGCTTCTCGTCGTCTACCTCCGGAATCATTTCGCGGTGCTTTACATGCGGGTCATCGAGAACCTCGTCCAGGTCGAGTATCGGGCTGACGCAGACATTCTCGCGGCCCAGCAGTTCCATCCACCCGGCACGGGTCTTCCGCTTGAAAGTTTCGCGCAGCCACGCGAACATCTCGTCGAACCTGTCGGGCGAAAATTGCTCGTCGGCGTACTCGGGGCGCCCGAGCGCCTCGCACAGCCTCCTCCAGAACTTTCCCTCGATAGCGCCGAGGGCCATATACCCGTCGGCCGCCTCGTACACGTTATAGCACGGGGTCGCTCCCCACAGAAGTTGCGAGCCGCGCGCCGGCGCCTGGCCGGTCGTGAGAACCTCGCCCGTGTTGATGGAAAGCCAGGAGATGCTCCCGTCCATCATCGAGACGTCCACATGCTGGCCTTCGCCGGTCCTCATCATGTGCGTGTACGCTATGAGGATTGAAAGCGCGCCCGACATGCCACCGCCGCCGAGATCCGCGATCTGGACGCCGGGAAGGGTTGGCGCTCCGCCGGCGGGACCGGTCGCCCCCAGAACTCCGGCGTAGCCCAGGTAGTTGATGTCGTGTCCGGCCGCGTCGCGGTACGGGCCGTCCTGGCCGTAGCCGGTGATCGAGCAGTAAATAATGCCCGGGTTGGCTTCCCTGACCATCTCATATCCAAGCTGAAGTGAATCCATGACGCCCGGGCGGAACTGCTCGACAAGCACGTTTGCCCATGTTCCCGCCAGCTCCATCAGCAACTCGCGGCCGTCGGCGCGCTTGAGATCGAGCGCGATGCTCCGCTTGTTCCGGTTGAGCACGTGAAAATGAATGCTCATGCCCGACTTGGTTACAGGCGGATTTGAGCGCAGGGAATCTCCTCCGGCGGGATCCTCCACCTTGATCACGTCGGCCCCCATGTCGGCCAGCAGCTGCGTGCAATAGGGCCCGGGGAGCAACCGTGTAAGGTCGAGCACGCGCATACCTTCGAGCGGCAGAGACACCTGCATCATCCTCCCGTTGCTGTTTGAAATTCCAACTCAAGTATCACAGAAAGCGAGCGGGCGCCGCAAGGAAAGTTGCGCGGCGGCGCTACGCTCCATGCGGCGCTCCACTATTCTTTGAGCGCTCTATGCTTTATCTTGAACATATGGCGATAAACATTGAGGTCACACGGGACTCGTCTTTCTGCCCGGGCGTGGACAGGGCGTTCAAGATAGCGGAGAAAATTCTCCTCGAGAAGGGCGGCCGGACGTTCTCAGTCGGGCCGCTCATTCACAACCCCGAGGTCGTACGCAGGCTCGGCACGCTCGGTCTCGAGGTCATCGACCCTGACGACGCACGCCTTCCCGACTTGAGGGGGCACAACGTGGTGATACGCTCGCACGGGATTGACACCGCGACCGAACAGAAGCTCCAGGAGCTGGGCGCCGTCCTCGTGGACGCCACGTGCCCGACCGTCAAGCGCGCGCAGCAAGCCACTCGCAGACTGCTCGAGACAGGCCACCGGGTCGTGGTGCTTGGCGCCGCGAGCCACCCCGAGGTGCGCTCCATCGTCGGGCGCGCGGGTGGCCCGGTTGCTGTTCTTCAGACCGCGAATGAAGCGGCGCTATGGGCTGAAATCGAAACTGATCGTCCGGCGCCGGTAGGCATCGTTTGCCAGACCACCATCTCACGCGACCTGCTGAGCGCCGTGCGGGCCGTGCTGGCGCCGGTCTTTGATGAGATCACCGTGATGGATACGATTTGCGCTTCGGTCACCCGCCGCCAGGAGGAAGCGTCTGAGCTGGCCGGGCGGGTTGACGTCATGATAGTGGTCGGCGGCAGGAACTCGAGCAACACCTCGCAACTTGTCGAGAAGTGCGAAGCGGCGGCCGTACCGACCCACCTGATCGAGAACGCGTCGGAGATCGATCCTGAGTGGCTGGAGGGAGTCGCCTCGGCAGGCGTAACCGGCGGCGCTTCCACCCCTGAATGGCTGATAAAAGAAACAACGGAAAAACTCCGCGCTCTGGCCAGCTAAAAAAAGGGGTCAGGCACCGTCTACCTCTCCGTCTACCCCGCGCAGTCGGTTCAACGGGGTCTGGCAGTAAAGGTAGACGGAGAGGTAGACGGTGCCTGACCCCTGACCTGGCTAGGGCGTCTTCTTGAGCGTCTTTATCTGTTCGACAGCCTGAACCACGTAGCTTTCCACTTCGGTCGTCTTCTGTTTCAAACCGGTCGTTTCTCTGGCCTGATCGAGCAACGCGTTTAATTCGCCGTTCGTACGGCCCCACTCCTCAACTACTTCGTCCACGTACTGCTCAATCGAACTGATCTGCCGCTTGTTCTGGGCATTGTCGGCATCCTCCTCGTCCTCCATCTGCGCGCCTTCATTCACACCGCCAAGCTTCTTGTTCGCTTCGTCCAGGTTTTTAACAAGCGTCTCAACGAACTCCTGAAACTTCTGATACGTCTGCTGGAGACTCGCGGGCGGCGTCACCGTCCTTAACGAGTCGCCAAGTTTTCTCGCCCTCTCCGCCAGACCCGCGACCGACGACGGGACATCCTGGCTCTTGTCAAGCGCCTGCATAAGTCCGACGATCTCCGCGGCTTCCCTTGCCGGCGGCGCCAGCGACTCCAGATAATCCGCGAACTGGGTGGTTATATCCGCGAGGGTCCTGCCGGCGGCTACGACCTTGCCAAGCAGGTCATCCAACGGCCTGCACGGATCAGGAGAATCGGTCACGTCCAGTTTTTCCTGGGATTCCGCGAGCGTGTCGCGGTACTGCGCAAGCGCCGGGACAATGCCTCCCTGCTCGGATACAGGAAGCGTCCAGAACTTCTTGAGCTCGGTTTCACTGGCATTAGCGTTGAAAAGAATCTCGTCGGCAAGTGCAACGTAATTTTTGATCGCGGCGCTCCTGTTACAGCCGGCAGGAAAAAAAACAGCGCAAAGCATGATAGAGACAACACATGCGGTTATCGTTGCCGAAAACCCGTTCCATGTCTTACGATGATTTCGCGCGTTGTGGCGCGCGCCAGCCGTTTCGGTCACAATTCTCCTCGCGCTTGTGTCACTATGTTTTATTATACCCAGCAACGCCACAAGAAAACATGGCAGCCGCGAAACAGGAGGCGCTTCGAATTGCGAAAAGGGCTTTTCATGCTGGGGCTCATGGTCTTTTTCATAATCATGGGCGCCACCGTCATCACGGCGTACTACACGGTCGGCACCGGCAGAGACACGACGACAACCGGGGACGACAGATTCACCCTCTCGTTCAAGCCTTTCACGCTGAACCAGTTGCTGCGCCACAAAGTCGAAGTTGATATCGACAGTTGCGGCAAGCCTGTCCACTCGGCAAAGTTCAACCTGATTTCAGAGCGCACATCGCAAATCCGCGGCCTGCGGTTGAAGAAAGAAGTGCCGCTTGTCGAATTCTCGGAGGCGGCAATCCGTTACATGATCACTCTACACTTTGCCGAAGACGAGTCAAGCGATGAGATCATCGGCGCTGAGAAAATCTTGAAAGCGCTCGGCCTCATGAAGCAGGCCGAGAACCTCCAAGAAATCCTGACCGCGGTTCTAACCGAACAGATCGCCGGCTCGTATGACGCCAAAATCAAGAAAATAACGATCATCGCGAACAAGGGCCTGGGCAACGCCACCGACGAGATCACTCTTTCACACGAATTGACACACGCGCTGGCGGATGAGAACTTCGGCCTCGACAGGCCGCCGCTCGATGACGACGCCTACAACGGCGACAACGACCTCGCCGTCGAGTCGCTCGTCGAGGGCGACGCCATGGACACGATGTTCACTTACGCCAAAACGTACATGAACGTTTCAGACCTCCTGGGAATACAGCAGGAGTCCGCGAACGTCTCGTCCAGGGAGCTCGACCGCGCCCCGCCGTACATCAAGCGCGGCCTTCTCTTCCCGTACGAGCAGGGACTCGCATTCGCGCAGAAGATAAAGGAGTCCGGTGGCGAGCAGGCGATAGACAGGGCATACGCGAGCCCGCCCATGTCCTCCGAGCAGATCATGCACCCGGAAAAGTACCTGAGCGGCAACGACGCCCCGCGCGCCGTGGATCTTCCCGATCTCGCCGGCCCTCTCGGCAAGGGATGGAAACGCATCGACAGCGACACCCTTGGCGAGTTCGATATGCAGGTGTGGTTCGAGGAGCTCGCGGACATGATGAGCGCGAGGGAAGTTCCCGGAGGGTGGGGCGGCAACACCATCCAGTACTATCAGGGCACGGGAAAGAATTACGTCATGCCCAACATGACCGTCTGGGACACGGAGATCGATTCTCAGGAGTTCTTCGACGACTACGTGAAGCTGCTCGAGGGCCGCTTCACGCGCGGCTTGAGGAAGATCGGCGGCACGCCGAAATCCTACCTCTACGAGGCCGCGGGGGAGTTCTATTACTGCGGCATATCAGGCGACGCGACACTCGCCCTGCAGTCGAACAAGCGCGCCACGCTCAACAAGGCGCTCAAGAGCTTCCCGCAAATGGAGCGCGGAACTGAGGTCAGGTCCGAATAGTTGCGTTTCCCGTACCCGCCGACCGAGCATTTCGATCAACTGAGAAGCTCGTCAAGCATCTCAGCATCCCACAAGATCACGTCTTCGTCGCTTGCTCGACTCTCTAGCCCCTTTGTGAATCCGGATCTCGAGCACAGGAGGTAAGTGCTCTTCGCCTCACGGTCTACCCCGACCGTCGCCACCTTGTCTCTGAGGCGCCCCAGATCCTCAGCGCTCATCTTGGTGCGCCTCCAGCGGCACTCGCCCCACAAAAACGCTTTGCCGTCCTCGCTAACCCCACAGATGTCTATCTCCTGGTTCTTGTCCCAGTAGCGTCCGATCTTCGAGAAGCGAACCGGGAACACGTCATCCCTGTTGGCTATTCTCACGGCCTCACGCGTAATCTCCTCCGCCGTCATGCCAACATACGCTTCAAAATCCCTTTTGATTATCGAGAGCAGTGAATCCCTGTCTCCGCTTTCCACGAGATACTTATAGGGATAGACATAGCGCAACCAGAACCGGACGAAATTGTCCTTGATGGAATAGGAAACCCTCCGTGACTTCTCAGGGCTCTTGTCGGTTACCGGAAAGTCCCGATTGACTATATCCATGCGCTCGAGCCTGTGAAGATAAGCGCTCACGGTATCCGCTTTGATGCCGGTGTGAGCCGCTATCTTTGCCGGCCTTGTCGGACCGCGGGCGATGGAGGACAGGATGGCCATATAAAGCGCGGGGTCCCTGAGCTCCTGGCCCAAAATGTACGGAATCTCCTCGTAAAGAATCCGTGAAGGGTTGAGTATTTCATCTTCGATGATCCGCCAGATGCCTGAGGCTTTGTTCCCTATCGAAAGATACATCGGCATTCCACCGAGCACCGCATACGTCTCGAGCCTTTCTTTGAAGTCCCTTGTCGGGAAGAAAAGCGACATCTCCGGGAAAATGAACGGGCGCAGGTTTATTCGCCCGGTGAAGCGGCCGTAGAGCGGCTCCTCGCCCATCTGTAGCCTGCGCATTTCACCAACGAGAGATCCGCACAGCAAGAGCATTATCCCGGCGCCCTCCCCGGTTTCGTCCCAGAGCCTCCTGAGCACCGACGGTACCGCTTTATTCTGGCGGGTTATCTCAGAGAACTCGTCTAAGACGATCACCGTCTTCTCACTTCTTGCTCTAAGCCTGGGCAACAGGAAGCCGAGCGCGTCGGGCCACGTTTCGAGCCTGCCGAGCGGGCCCTCTTCAGGCATGAACTCCTCGAGAAGCCTCGCGAACGCCCCGACCTGTTCTTTCTCGATGTTTGCGTCCGCGGTGAAGAAGATGTGCGGCTTGCCTCTAGCGAACTCCCGCAGCAGGCTTGTCTTTCCGACCCGGCGCCGTCCGTAGAGTGCCACCATTTCTCCGCGGGGACTTCTGTAGAAATCCTCCAGCGTATCCAGTTCGGTTTTCCGGTCTAGAAAAGCCATACCTTACTCCTAAGTAACTTACTTGTGAGTAAGTATATCACTAAATGCAACTGGAGTCAGTCCCCCATGGCGCGCGGACGCGCCACCACCTAAGATGAAAAGGTCTCAGGGTAGCACACACCCACATTACTCCTCACTTTTATACACGAAACAACCCAGGGGGCTGGCACCGTCTACCTTTACTGCGTAGAGGGGTCAGGCACCGTCGGAATCAACTACGCGGGGTAGACGGAGAGGTAGACGGTGCCTGACCCCTGGTAGGGTAGCACAGACATTCCTGTCTGTGATGCGTCACACTTGGTTAATCGACGCCGTAGCCGCCGACGGCGTGCCCACCCGTCGTCCCATTGTTGTTGTAATCGAAGTACATAGGCCGCTCGATCACAATCGGGAACGAGGACCAAATGGCGCCGCTGACATTCGCTTGCTTTTGAATCGCGTCCCTGACGTTGATGGTTGTCCTGGCGTGTGGCGCCAGGGAGTACTCCTTGATCAGGTTCGTGCCGTCCCCGAAGATATACTCAATCACGACATTGCACGCCTTGACGTTGTCCGGGTTTGTGAGCGTGTAGTAAGTGTCGAAGTTGGATATGGTTGTCCCTTCCGCGAGGAAATACTGAGTGGACGGGCCGGAGTTCCCGACGGTTGAGTCACCCCCGTTCCAGTATTTTCCTGAGTCCATGCCGTAGATGTAGTACATGGGACGCTCACAGATCACCGGCACGTCGGAAGTGACAACGATCGAGACGTCCTGATTGTCTCCCACGTCGTGAAGAACGTTTACAGTATCGCGCGAGAGCGGCTTCACAACGCGCTCTTTGCTGGTGACCTTGCCCTTAGCGTCGTAGTACTTGAGGTTGCACGTCGCCGGCACGTTGTTGGGATTCTGAATAGTTATCCACTCCTGGTAGCCGTCGCGGGTACACCCCTCGGCAAACGACCACTCCGTAGAGGGCCCCGTGGCCCCCACGACGTTGCTTCCCTCGAACGCCACGCCGTTATGGTAGTTGAAGTACATGGGCCGCTCTACGGCCACCGAAATATCGCTTGAGACGTGCGTAGAGACGTCCTGATTGATGCCTATGTCTTTTGCGACTTCCACAGTGGAGCGCGAGTGCGGCCCCACCTGGTAAAGCTTCTCGATGTTCTGCCCTGTTCCCAGCATGTAGGTTATCTTGACGTTAGCGGCCTGGTTGTCTGACGGGTTCAAAATTGTGAGCCACTGCTCGAACTGGTTGCCGTCCCCGTCGTTGAATCTGGTTGTCCCTTCCGCGAAGTACCAATCCTTCTGGAGGGTGTTCACCCCCACAACATTGTGTCCGCCCTTCCAGTCGTACCCGTCAATGCCCTGCTTGTACCGGAAATATATAGGCCGCTCGGCCACAACCGCCTGGCTGTCAGAGTGGATCTTCACAGAGACCCCGGCGTGGACGTCAGAGACGTAATCCTTGACCCTCACGGTGTCCCGCTGGTGCGCCAGCATGGAGCGCTCAGCCGTCCTTACCTCCCCGTTTTCCAGCATGAAGGAGATGGTGTACCTGGCGGGCTCGTCCCCGGGGTTGAGCACGCACAACCACTCATCGAACTCAGGCAAAGTGTTGCCCTCGGCAAAGTACCAGTCTTTTGCGACATTGCCGACGTATACGTTCTTGGAGATCGCTCCCACGTTGCCGGCGCGATCCTTCACCTTGACCGTGATGACGTGATTGGCTTCCTCCTTGACCCCGGCGAGCTTCCAGACGTACGCCATATTGAAGGTTCCTTCTCTCGCCGTCTCATACTCCTTCTTGCCATCAACATAAATCCCCGCCCAGGAGAGCCCGTTGGAGTCGGTCCCGGTCCCGGTGATCCTGAACGACTCGTCTTTGTAGTAGCCGGTCTGGATGGCGCCTTTGTCCGGTCGCATGATCGAGGCCACCGGGGCGGTTGTGTCAACATTCACCACGCTGATCTTAGAGCCTTCAACGTTCCCCACCCTATCAACCGAGCGGTAGGTGACCTTCCACTTGCCTTCAACCAGATGGAAAGCGCCCTTGTACCGCGTCCAGTTAGAATCTTTCTGTCCGGTGGTGGTGTTTTCGAGCCTGTACTCGGTGTAGCCAGGGTTCTCATCCCCGGGATCGAGCGTGCAGGTCGCGTCAGAGCGCAACCAGCCATTTGAGCCTGCCGTGCCGCTCACGGCAAGGGAAGTGACCGGAACGCTCGTGTCGACCACCACACGACCGCTCACCGCGTCATACGTGTTGCCCGCGGTGTCTGTGAGAGTGCCTTTGAGAAACCACAAGCCCTCGGGCAAGCCACTTCCCACTTTCGCCGTACATGTCCACGGAGCGTTAGCTATCTCAGCGCTTATGTCAGGGTCAGTCGGCAGATCTGTCCACTCCCCGGGAGCGGCAGTCGGGTCATTTGCGTACTTCAGGCGGATACTCGTAACGCCGTTTGTGAACAAGTCGCTTCCATATGTCCCGGTCACGTTCCAGTCGTCAAGGACGTCAGGAAACGAGAGCGTGAAGTTGTCTTTCACATAGACGTTATCCCCACCGACAGTCGAGGCGGCGCCGTTCACCCGAATTGTGCCCGCAGGCGCTACAAGATCAGTCCTCTTGAGAAAAACCTGCCCGGAAGCCCCGGTGTCAGAGGCCACGGCAAGGTAAGATCTCGTGCCATCTGATGCCCAGGCAAGCGTCCGGGGAGAGACAAACGGGGCTATGCCTGTCATGAGAGATGTGTCCGCTCCAGAGGTAACAGCGGAAACCCCCGTCGCGGAAGCGCGGCACGCTTTTATGACAGAGCCCGTACACGCCCGCACCCCGGAGTGGCTCATGGCGTTGGCGTCGTACAGCTTTTGCGCCACCACCCACGAACCAAGGACAAACCGCCGCTCCCACGCCTGGCTGTTGGCGCCGTCAAAGTCATTCCACACCACGCAGAGCCGGTCGCCCGCCCAGGTCACAATATCGGGATAGGAGTTGGTGTGCCCGGCCGCCGCGGCCACGATAGTCGCGCGTGTCCATGCGCCGGACTGATAGCGCGCCACTCTGATGATTGAGCTGTTGCCGTCGCCCTGCTGGTAGGCGATCGCGTAGTCGTTGGCGGCAAAGCCGCAAACCGAAGGGCAGTATCCCGGAGTGGCGTCACCCTCGCTTGCGATAATCTCCCCCGACCAGCCTCCGGCGGCCACCTCCCGGAAGTAGACCTCGGAGTGCCCGGAGGCGTAATCCTCATAAGTCAAGAGGAGGCTGCCGTTATCCGAGCGGCCAAAGCGCGGGTTTGCGTGGTTGTGGGCTTCGTTGGTGCGCACGTGATATCCCGCCGTCCAGGTGGCGCCGTTGTCCGGTGACGTGCGCACGCAAAGCTGCTCGTTATTCGGGGCCCCCTGGTCCAGCGGATCCTTGCTTGTGTAGGCTACGTAGATGTTACCGTCAGCGCGCGCGCCAATGGCGGGGCGGGAATCCACCGCGGTGCCCGAGAGGTCTATCCTCACCCCCCGATCGTAGGTATCCCCGTAGTGGCTCATGCGGACGTAGCGTATCGCCCCGTCCGAGGTCTTCCTCACAATATGGACGTACTCTCCGCAGACGGCGACATCCACACAGTCAAGCTCGTAGAGGCCACAAGCTTGTCCGACGTGTATCCCGTGGGGTACGCCTGCGCGCCGCCGCTGATGAGCAACGCCACAACGAGTAGTGACGCCCCGAGTCCAATTGATGCTGCCTTTCTCATGATCTTCTTCAGCTCCTTTTCTCCTTATATAACAGTAACTGACATTGATGCGATATGCGAAGCGCCGTGGCTGTCTGTGACAGTGACAGTGATGCTCTTTCCTCCCGGCGAACCCCAGGTGAACGTCTGTGATGTCCAGCTGGCGGTGACTGAATCTCCGTCGGGATCTCCGCAGGAGACGCTGTAGCTGGCCGGCGCGTTTCTCTGGACAGTGCCGGGCCCGCTGATACTGGCGTACGGCGCGCGATTGGCGACCGGTTCCGGCGCAGGGGCTATAGGCGGTGTTGGGGTCGGTGTAGGAGTTGGCGCCACAGCGGCGTTCACGTTCTCCGTTTGCGCCGCCGCTGTTTGCGGTTGCTCGCCGGCCGGCGCCGGTGTCGTGACAGGGGCCGTCGCGCCGGCGCTAGGGGCGTAGCCTTTCAAGGCGCCGAACTCATTTTTCGGAGCGGCTTCAGCATTTACACGCTTGCTATCCGCGGCCCGGCTCTTCGGCCCGGCGGATCCGCTCTTCAATGGGCCCTGCGTAAACAACCATGCCCCGAGAACAAGCACAAGAAGCGCGGCCAGGGCGACGCGCGCGGGTCGTGACTGTGAAGCGGCGCCACTGAAACGGTTCGGAGTCGCCACGAACCGGTCGTCCACCGGATCGGCCTCGCGCCTCGCTTTTAGAAGCTCACGCGCGTCGCCGCCATCCACGTTGCATGACGCTTCAACGGACGCGGTCACTGGCGCGCCCTTTTTCTGTTCCGGCTCACTTTCAACGGGATTAAAGGACGCGAGTTTCAATACCGTAGCGGATTCACATTGATCCCCTTTGAGATGCGAGAAAATGTACGGGAGATCGTCTGTCGCGGTGCTCCTTGTCAGAAACGTGTCGACGCCCCACGCCTCGCAATCCTCTTCATCGTTCTCGGTCAACAAGACGACACCTCTCGGAGGCAGAAGTTGCGGGTCGTGATTGAGATGCTCGAGAAAAGCTTGCGACTGCGGGACGTCGGCGTCTATGAAGTAGTACTCAAAATCGCCATCCGCCATCAGAGCAACGGCGCCATTTACGTCGCGCGCGAAAGAGATCTCGCCATGCCTGGCCAACGCCTTCTGAAACACCCTGTCTTTAGCGGCGTCCATGTAAAGGATACGAATTCTTTTCACGGTTTCCTCACTTTGATCGGAATTTGCGGAATACCCTTTTACAGTATCGCTTGTCTAATGTCAAATCTAATGATTGTCATGTTGCGAATTATATTATTATCTTGTTTCTCTTTTAACAATATCCTATTCTGGATAGTATTAATAATCATATCTTGCCAATAATAGCAATCCCCTTCAAATTTGTAAAGCCCCTTTCACAACAACCGCCGATTCTGCGCTATGATTGTCCTGTCGCCTACGCGAATGGAGGTCGCTGTGTCATCAGACAGAAAAAGGGGACGTCTCGAGGGGCGCGCGGGGCAGGGCGCGGCGCTCGCGGGGATTGCCGGAGCGGGCTACCTCGCTGCGCGTGTTCGCTCGGTCATGAAAGATCTCTCCACGCCGGAAAGCCCCTTCCAGTGGAAACCCGAGCGTGGCCACTCCGTCTTTCTCAAAGGCGCGAACCTGCTGGACGTGAAGAGAGGCCAGATTCTAAAGGAGCGCGGCATCCTCTTCTCAGACGGACAGATAAGAGAGATCGTCGCCACGCGAGACCTGGACAAGGTCAGCGCCGACCGCACCTTCGACTGTGGCGGGCTTTTCGTCATTCCGGGACTGATCAACTGCCACGTTCACGCGACAATGCCGGGCACGGCGCTTCTGGGCTTTGACGTTGCGCTATCGCTCAAGCGTCAGGCCGTTCGCAACCTCGAGGAGTGCCCGATCCACGGCGTCACAACCGTGAGGGACGCGGGCGGATGCTCTCAAATACTGAACAACCTCTCGCAGGCGGTGGAGCGGTTCGAGTTGCTCGGGCCGCGAGTGGTTGGTTGCGGGGCGTCGCTCAAGCCCAGGGGCGGGTACCCTGAGTTCTCTCACCAGCTCCCACCTTTCCTCTCTCGCAAGATCGGCGACGCCTCGCTTTATGTTGACTCTCCTGAGTCGGGGCGGCTTGCCGTTCAACAGGCTATAGACCAGGGAGCTCGCTTCATCAAGATGTTCTTTGACGACCGCTCGCTGTTCTTCGGTCACAAGCCGTTGCCGATCCTCGACGACGATTCGGTGCGCGCGATTGTGGACGAGGCGCACAGGCTGGGGCGGCGCGTGGCCGTCCACCAGTCGCAGTTGGAGGGATTCCGGCGGGCGGCGCGCCTCGGCGTGGACGACTTCGAGCATGTGCCGATAGACGCTTTCCTCGAGTCCTCCGATATCGAGAGCTTCATGGCGGGAGACCACAATCTCACCCCGACAATCTCCGTGGGCATGGCGCTCGGAATCGCGCGAAGAGGGCACCCGGCGCTCAGCGATCCGGTGGTGAACGCTATGCAGGCCGAACGCGACCAGGTGCTCGGGCAGATGGCCCCGGCGTTTTGTGAGCCGGCAGTTCAGCGAGCGAACTCGAAGATGGTAGAGCTCTACCTGGACGGTAAAGCCGACGTGGCGCGCCTGTCAAAGTCGCTGTTCGATCCCGAGCCGTATATCAACTCTTTCGGAAAGAAGAACCCGAACATCAACTCTCTCTATAAAGCGGGCGCGCGCATCTGTTGCGGCAATGACGGAGGGGTGCCGTTGTCCTGGCCGGGCATGCTTTCCGTTGAGATGAAGCTCATGGAGCGGTTCGAGATGTCGCGCATCGATATCCTGCGCGCCGCTACGATAAACGCGGCCAGGCTCCTGGACATGGAAAGCGAGCTGGGGTCGATCGAACCGGGGAAGCACGCGGATCTCGTGTTGCTTTCCGCGGACCCGACAAAAGATATCAGAGCAGTCGAGCGGATTGAGGCCGTCTTCCGGTCGGGAGCGCTGCTTCACAGCGGCGGCGCCTTCAAAAGGAGTGACGCCGGTGGACGCTAACCAGATGCTCTTCTATGAAACTTTACGCTTTTTCATCGGTCCTATGATGAAACTGCGGTTGCGCCTGAAAATCGATGGGCAAAAAAACGTGCCTGATAACACCGGCGCCGTGATAGTCTGCAATCATCGCTCCACCCTGGACCCGATGATTCTCGCCTACTCGGTCCGCAACCGGTACATCAACTTTGGCGCGGAACCGTGGTCCTGGAAAATCCCCGGTTACGCTCAACTGCACGAGTGGGCCGGCGCGTTTCCACTGACTCTTCCCGGCGGGACGGGTTCCAATGACGGGTTCGACCGCGGAATCGAACTGCTCGGGGACAACGAGATTGTGGGGATTTTTCCCGAAGGTGATGACACTATCCTTGACCCCGGAAAGTCCGACAAGATCAGGGGGTTCGACACGGAGTTCGCGAAACTCGCGCTCGAGGTGCGAGTGCCGGTAATCCCATGCTCGGTCATCGGAATATCTGAGCGAAGATTGCCTACCGTGCCAGGTCCCTTGATCGATAAGTTCATCAAGCACTCCGGGATTGGATCCGGTTACTCACCGGTTATATACAAGCGCGCGCGGTGCCGCATCGGGGTTCCGCTCGACTTCGGGGATCTCTACGACAGGCCAGTCAACAAAGCGCTCCTCGACCTGGTGGTCTCCAAGATTCGGCAGATAGTGATCAAGCTGTACAACGGAGAGGATCTGGATCGTTTCCTTACCGGCGAAACCCCGTTCGACTTCGCGTACGAGCGCGTTGGCAAAAGTTAGAAGTTAAGTTAGGGGTCAGGCACCGTCTACCTTTAGCGTCTACCGCAACCAGGGCGCCGTCTACCGCT